>NZ_VMMH01000013.1:4895-62044 GCF_013277115.1 Streptococcus sp. 714 | reverse complement strand
TTTGGGGGTCAGTACATTTGAATGAACTGACGTTTTTTGTATGCTTATTTTGATTTGATATAGTTGATACCATCTGCTTTTGGTGCAACTGCTTTTCCAAAGAAGGCTGCCAAGACAAGAATTGTCAAGACATAAGGTGCGATTTGAAGATAAACTGTTGGCACACCTTGTAGGAACGGCAATTGAGAACCGATAACAGCCAAACTTTGTGAAAGTCCAAAGAAAAGACTAGAAAGCATGGCTCCGATTGGATTCCATTTCCCAAAAATCATCGCAGCAAGGGCGATAAATCCAGGTCCAACAATAGTTGTCACTGAGAAGTTAACTGAGATTGATTGAGCATAAATCGCTCCACCAATTCCACCTAGGAAACCTGAAATAATAACCCCTAAATATCTCATCTTGTAGACATTGATTCCTAAGGTATCCGCTGCTTGAGGGTGTTCACCGACAGAGCGAAGACGAAGACCAAAACGGGTCTTGAAGAGGATAAACCAAGCAAGGAATGAGAAGGCAATCGCGATATATCCTAGCAGACTTGTTGACTTGAAGAAGATATCACCAATCACTGGGATATTTGCCAAGACTGGGAAATCAAAGCGTCCAAAAGTCTGACTTAGGTTGTCGGTTTGTCCTTTGTTATAAAGGACTTTCACCAAGAAAACAGCCATGGCTGGCGCCATTAAGTTCAATACCGTACCGCTGACAACATGGTCTGCACGGAAATGAACCGTCGCTGCTGCGTGGATGATAGAGAAGAGACCTCCAACCAATCCTGCAACTAGCAAGGATAGCCATGGAGTTGCTGCTCCAAATTGTTCTGCAAATTCAAGGTTAAAGACAACTCCAGAAAAGGCACCCATAACCATAATTCCTTCAAGGCCGACGTTGACCACACCACCACGTTCAGAGAAAACACCACCGATACTTGTAAAGATGAGGGGTGCTGAGTAAATCAGCATAGAAGACACCAAGAGGGTGAGCAAGGTTGTAATAGACATCTTTACTTACCTCCTTTAACTTGTTTTTTCGGTTTGACAAAGCGTTCGATAAGGTAATGAACACTGACAAAGAAGATAATAGACGCTGTTACAATGCTGACAAGCTCAGATGGTACCTGCGCCGCATTCATACCAGGGGCTCCAACTTGGAGAACACCAAATAGGAAGGCTGCAAAGAGAATACCAATTGGTGAGTTTGCCGCAAGCAGACTAACCGCCATCCCGTTAAACCCAACAGCCAATGACGCCCCTTGAACATAGACGTTCTGGAAGGTTCCAAGTCCTTCAACGGCTCCACCAAGACCTGCCAAGGCACCTGAAATAATCATTGAGAGGATAATCGTTCGTTTGGCAGAAATACCAGCATATTCTGAAGCATGTGGATTAAGACCAACTGCACGGATTTCAAAACCAAGAGTAGTTTTCTTGAGCATGAACCAAATAACTGCAACAGCAATGATGGCAAAGAAAATACCGATATTCATCCGTGAGTTACCAGTCAACTCAGCCAACCAAGGTGTCTGGTAGGTTGCATTAGCCCCAACACGAATGGTCGAATCTGTACTTTGCATGAAGTCTTTAGGGAAAGCATGGATAAAGGCATTTCCTACATACAAGACAATGTAGTTCATCATGATGGTTACAATAACCTCTGACGTCCCTAGATAGGCCCTAAGAATACCCGGAATCGCTCCGACAATCCCTCCAGCAATCAAGGCAATCACAATAGTTGCTAGAATCATCAAGGGACGTGGCATATCTGGATGAGACAAGGCAAACCAACCACTGAGAATCCAACCTGCCAAAGCCTGACCAGGAAGCCCGACGTTAAAGAAACCTGCACGACTAGCAACAGCAAAACCAAGACCAATCAAGACCAAAGGCCCCATAGCACGGAAGATTTCTCCAATTCCACGCAGGCTACCAAAGGCTGTATAGAACAATTCTTCGTAGCCCCAAATAGCATCATAACCGAAGATCCACATGACAATGGCTCCGAGTAAAATTCCTAGGAAGACAGAAATCAAGGGAACCGAAATTTGTTGTAATTTTTTAGACATCACTCTTCTCCTTTCCCCAAGTTTCCACCAGCCATCAAGACACCAAGTTCTTGTTTATTGGTTGTTTCTGGTGACACAATACCTTGAATCTTACCATCGTGGATAACGGCAATACGGTCTGAGACGTTTAAAATCTCATCCAATTCAAAGCTGACAACAAGGACAGCCTTGCCATTATCACGCTCTTCAATCAAGCGCTTGTGGATATATTCAATGGCACCGACATCCAAACCACGAGTTGGCTGGCTGACGATAAGGAGATCAGGATCTCGATCAATTTCACGAGCAATAATTGCTTTTTGTTGATTTCCCCCTGAGAGTGCAGCCGCAGGAACAAATTCACTGGCAGCACGAACATCAAACTCCTCCATTAGCTTTTTAGCATAAGAAGTGATATTTGAATAATTCAAAATTCCATTTTTACTATGTGGTTCTTTATAGTAGGTTTGAAGGGCAATATTTTCAGAAATCATCATTTCCAAAATCAAACCATCACGGTGACGGTCTTCTGGAACGTGCCCAACACTCAACTCTGTAATCTGACGTGGGTGCAAGCCTACAATTGAATCTCCTTTTAGCTCGATGCTACCAGATTCAACCTTGCGAAGACCTGTAATGGCTTGAATCAGTTCAGACTGACCATTTCCATCAATCCCTGCAATACCAACAATCTCTCCAGCACGAACATCCAAGGACAGATTTTTCACAGCTGGAACACCGCGGTTTTCATTAACCACCAAGTCTTTAATAGACAAGATCACTTCTTTTGGTTGAGAGGCTTGCTTCTCTGTTTTAAAGGAAACAGAACGTCCCACCATCATTTCTGCTAAATCAGCATTGGTAGCTCCTGCAATTTCGACTGTTTCAATTGATTTCCCACGACGGATAACTGTAACACGGTCAGAAACTGCGCGAATCTCGTCCAACTTGTGGGTGATCAAGATAATTGATTTTCCTTCTTTGACAAGATTTTTCATAATAGCCATCAACTCATCAATTTCTGATGGAGTCAAGACAGCCGTTGGTTCGTCAAAGATAAGGATATCAGCCCCCCGATAAAGGGTTTTTAAAATTTCTACACGTTGTTGGGCTCCAACTGAGATGTCTGCCACCTTGGCAGAAGGATCAACAGCTAAGCCATAACGTTCAGAAAGAGCCTTAATTTCTTTGCTAGCTCCAGCGATATCTAGCACACCATTTTTAGTCAATTCACTTCCTAAAATGATGTTTTCAGCCACTGTGAAAGCCTCTACTAACATAAAGTGCTGGTGAACCATTCCGATTCCCAAGCTAGCTGCTTTAGATGGTGAGTCGAGGTTAACAACTTGTCCATTGACCGCAATTTCACCACTGGTTGGTTCAAGAAGGCCTGCTAACATGTTCATTAGCGTGGACTTACCAGCCCCATTTTCTCCTAAAAGTGCATGAATTTCACCTTTTCGTAGGTGCAGGTTGATTTTGTCGTTGGCAACAAATTCACCAAACACCTTGGTAATATCACGCATCTCAATGACATTTTCGTGTGCCATGTGCTCTTCCTTTCAGAGTCTTATTTTATTTCAATAAAACTTGCTAATTTCTCTAGTAGCAAGCTTTACTGAGACAAAATGACTTTGTCTCAACTCTTAAAAAGCGGCCGATGGCCGCTTCCTAAGAAATAACTTCCATCCATTATTTTTCAGGAACTTTTACGCTTCCATCAAGGATTTTAGCTTTAGCATCTTCGACAGCTTTTTTACCTTCTTCTGAAAGGTTTGTTACTGCCAAGTCAACCCCTTTATCCTTCAATGAGTAAACGATCACTTGACCGCCAGGGAATTCACCTTTTTCTGCCTTGTTAGAAATATCTTTTACAGTTGTACCAACTTGTTTCAAAGTAGATGCAAGAACAAAGTTTGATTCTTTGCCATCTTTAGAAGTGTATTTACCTTCTGCTTCTTGGTCACGGTCAACACCGATAACCCAAACTTTTTCATTTTCAGGACGGCTCTCGTTGAGTGATTTTGCTTCTGCAAAGACACCTGCACCTGTACCACCAGCTACTTGGTAAACAATATCTGCACCAGCTGCGTATTGTGCTGCTGCAATTGTTTTACCTTTCGCAGCATCACCAAATGAACCAGCGTAGTCAACTTGTACTTTGATAGATGGGTCTACTGACGCAACACCAGCCTTGAATCCTGCTTCAAAACGAGAGATAACTTCTGACTCCATACCACCTACAAAACCAACTTGTTTTGTTTTAGTTGTTTTTGCTGCAGCTACACCTGCAAGGTAACCTGACTCATTATCAGCGAAAGTTACGCTAGCAACATTTTTTTGGTCTTTAATCACATCATCAATCAAGACATAGTTGATATCAGTGTGCTCTTTTGCTGCATCTTTAACTGCATTATTAAGGGCAAAACCAACACCGAAGATTAGGTTGTAACTTCCAGCCGCTTGTTGCAAGTTGTTAGCGTAGTCAGCTTCACTTGTTGATTGGAAGTAAGTAAAACCTTTATCTTTTGAAAGATTATGTTCTTTACCCCAGTCTTGCAAACCTTCCCAAGCTGATTGGTTGAATGATTTGTCATCAACACCACCAGTATCAGTGACGATTGCTGCCTTTGTCTTCACATCAGAAGATGAAGCTGCGTTACGAGAAGAGCGGTTACCACATGCAGCAAGTCCAACTGCTGCCACTGCAACTAGACCAAGGCCTAGCCATTGTTTCTTGTTCATTACTGAACCTCCTAAATAAGATGTGCAACGATGTTGCAAGTATGGATTGGTTGGTCACAAGGACCGTGCCACTCAGAGAGCGACTCAGACTAGTTTAAGTCTGTAAAAGAGTATGGAAGTAATTCCCCGACCGTCATCTCGACCGTCGATTTATCTTTTGCGACTAAGGTCACTTTTAGATCTTGTTCAAAAAATTCAGCCATCACTTGGCGACAAGCACCACATGGTGAAATTGGTTTTTCAGTCTGTCCATAGACAATCAATTCTGAAAATTCTCTTTGACCTTCAGAAACTGCTTTAAAAATGGCTGTACGTTCTCCACAGTTGGTCAAAGAATAACTAGCATTCTCGATATTGACACCAGTATAAATACTACCATCCTTTGCCACTAGAACAGCTCCGACTGGAAAATGAGAATAGGGCACATAGGCATTCTTGCTGGTTTCAATTGCTAGTTCAATCAACTCAGTAGTCGCCATCTACCAATTCTCCTTTTAGAATTGCTACCCCAGCTGAAGTTCCGATACGGGTCGCCCCTGCTTCTACAAAGGCAAGAGCATCCTCATAAGAACGAGCTCCACCAGCAGCCTTGACTCCCATATCAGGTCCAACTGTTTCACGCATTAATGTAACATCTGCTACCGTAGCACCACCAGTTGAAAAGCCAGTAGATGTTTTAACGAAATCAGCTCCTGCTTTTTGAGCTAATTGGCAAGCCACAACTTTTTCTTGGTCGGTCAGCAGGCAAGCTTCAATAATGACTTTTACTAACTTGTCACCACTTGCTTCTACAACAGCACGGATGTCCGATTCAACCAAATCAAGATTACCTGATTTGAGAGCTCCAACATTGATCACCATATCAATCTCATCTGCGCCATTTTGAATAGCTTCTTGGGTTTCAAATGCTTTCACAGCTGAAGTTGTTGCTCCCAGAGGGAAACCAACTACTGTGCAGACCTTAACATCTGTGTCTTCAAGCCCTTTCTTAGCATGTTCAACCCAGGTCGGATTAACGCAAACACTGGCAAAATCATACTCCCTAGCCTCAGACAACAAACAATCAATTTGATTTTCTGTTGCATCTTGTTTTAAAAGCGTATGATCGATATATTTATTTAATTTCATATTCGGATTCTCCTGCGGTTTATGAGATAATTTCTATAATTTCTCGTAAACTTTGCACCCTATCATTTATTTTAACATATTTTTGAAAATCTGTAACTAGCTGAGGAGAAATTTTTCCATTTGTGTATACTTTTGCAACAATTTCTCCCTTTTGAACAGAATCTCCAACCTTCTTTTCAAAAACAATTCCTGTTTCATAGTCCAAGGCATCAGACTTGACTGCACGGCCTGCCCCCAGTCTCATAGCATAAAGCCCAAATTCCATTGCTGGAAGAGCTGAAATGACACCCGTTTCCTGAGCAGGGATTTCCACCACATGGGCTACATTTACAGGACGATAGAGGTCTTCCAAGTCTCCACCTTGGGCTTGGACCATTTCCTCAAACTTAGCCAGCGCTTGGCCATTTTCAAGATGTTGACGAACTTCTTCAACTGTCTTGTTTACATTTGCCAGGCCAAGCATAATTTGAGCCAGTTCACAGATGAAGTGGGTAATATCCTGCCGGCCTTGTCCTTGTAAAATCTCCAGTGCTTCAAGGATTTCGAGGCGATTTCCAATTGCTCTTCCCAAGGGTTGGCTCATATCTGTAATCACAGCTACCGTCTTCCGACCAACCGCCTTACCAAGTTCCACCATGGTTTGAGCCAATTCACGCGCCTCATCAACCGTCTTCATGAAGGCACCCTCACCGACAGTCACGTCTAGCAAAATAGCATCCGCCCCTGCTGCGATCTTCTTGCTCATTACCGAACTCGCAATCAAAGGAATCGTATCGACAGTTGCTGTCACATCACGAAGGGCATAGAGAAGCTTGTCGGCTTTGACCAGCTGGTCTGATTGCCCAATGACAGATACTCCAATATCCTGCACCTGTCCAATAAAGTCCTCTTGACTACGTTCTACTTGATAACCCTTAATGGACTCCAATTTATCAATCGTACCGCCCGTATGGCCGAGACCACGACCACTCATTTTTGCCACAGGCACACCAAAACTAGCAACAAGGGGAGCCAAAATCAAGGTTACCTTATCACCAACACCACCCGTAGAATGCTTGTCAACCTTAACCCCATCAATAGCTGATAAATCAAACTCTTGACCTGTCTGAACCATTTTCATAGTCAAATCAGAGATTTCTCGAGTTGTCATTCCTTTAAAATAAACGGCCATAGCAAAGGCAGACATCTGATAATCAGGAACAGTTCCTGACACATAGCCTTCAACTAGCCACTCAATTTCACTCGAAGTCAGTTCTTGACCATCTCGTTTCTTTTGGATTAAATCAACTGCTCTCATTCTTTCACACTTCTAAGGATATAGTACCCCTTATCTTTTTTGACGATTTCACAATTGCCAAACACTTCCTCCATCTTGGAATTAGCACTTGGGGCCCCTTGTTTTTTCTGGATAACGATTGTTAAATCTCCACCAGTTTCCAAAAAATCTTTACTTTTCTCAATGATTTCATGAACCACTTGCTTGCCCGCACGGATAGGAGGATTGGAAATGACATGGTCAAATGTGCCTTCAACTTGTTCATAGATGTTGGACTGAAAAACCGTCGCTTCTACTTTATTTCGTTCAGCATTTTGCCGCGCCAAATCCAAGGCACGATTATTAATATCGACCATGGTCGCCTGAACACCATAAGCCTTAGCTAAAGACAAGCCCAAAGGTCCGTAACCACAGCCTACATCCAGGACAGTTTCTCCTTGGTTGACCTCAAGACACTTGAGCAAGAGTTGACTTCCAAAGTCAATCATTTTCTTGCTAAAAACACCCGCATCCGTCAAAAAGGTCATTTTTTCTCCCAACAAGTCCACTCTCAACTCATGAATGTCGTGAGCAGCATCAGGATTTTCTGCATAATACATTTTACTCATGAAACTATTTTACCATAATTTGACTTAAATTGTAAATCGTTTACAAATTGATAATAAAACGAAAAAGACTGAAGAAAGCTAGTCACGAAGACATTTTCTTCAATCTCTTTCAACACTTATAAATAATAAACCATTTAGAACTATAAATATCGTAGTCAGGATAAAACAATAAATTTATTGTCTATAATCAGGCGCATTTTTATTACGATTGCTTAACCTTACAATACTTTATTATCAACAGAATTCCCAACAAGATGTTTAGATAAAAGCCCAACTGATAAGTTTGTGTCAGGATTTCCAAACTTGTCCAAAGTCGTATCAAATCTTCTAGCGACATGCGGAAGAAATAACCCTCTGTAGCAATCCACAAAATCAAAAATAGATAACTTCCAGCAACTAGCCATTTCGTCCACCGTTTTTTAAGTAGGCAAGCAATCAAGAGCGAACAAAGAAAGACAACTGTTACAATAGCATGTTCCATCAAAAAAGTAAAACCGTAATAGATTTCCACAAAGCGTCTACCATTATCCGCATTGACCCCTTTTATAAAAGGTAAGGCAAAACTTAAAATAAAACAGAGTTCCAATACATAACTTTTTAAGATTTTCATGACACACCTCCTATAAGTTGTGAATCCCAAAGCCCCCTTTATTAGCTTATAAGTCAGGAGAAAGTAGCTCCTACTTCATCAATAAATTGGTCTACCTCTATTATACGATATTGGCTTACTATCATCAAGAAACCGCTTTATTTTTTTAGCTTTTTATGGTATGATAAACAAAATATCTAGGGGAAAACAAATGACCAACGAATTTTTACATTTTGAAAAAATCAGCCGCCAGACTTGGCAATCTTTACATCGAAAGACAACACCTCCTTTGACAGAAGAGGAATTAGAATCCATTAAGAGTTTTAATGACCAGATTAGCTTGCAGGATGTTACCGATGTCTATCTTCCCCTAGCACATCTCATCCAGATTTACAAGCGTACCAAGGATGATTTGGCCTTCTCAAAAGGAATTTTTCTTCAACGTGAAAGTAAATCCCAACCTTTTATCATTGGGGTTTCTGGGAGTGTTGCTGTTGGAAAATCAACAACCAGTCGCCTACTGCAAATCCTACTGTCTCGTACACTTACAGATGCTAGGGTTGAGTTAGTAACAACTGATGGCTTCCTCTATCCCAACCAGACCTTGATTGAGCAAGGGATTTTAAATCGCAAGGGATTTCCTGAAAGCTATGATATGGAAGCTCTTCTCAACTTCTTGGATCGCATTAAAAATGGACAAGATGTAGATATTCCTGTCTATTCTCATGAAGTCTACGACATCGTACCTGAGGAGAAGCAAAGCGTCAAAGCTGCTGATTTTGTGATTGTTGAAGGAATCAATGTCTTTCAAAATCCACAAAACGAGCGTCTCTATATCACTGATTTCTTTGACTTTTCCATCTATGTTGATGCTGCAGTCGATGACATCGAGAGTTGGTATCTGGACCGTTTCTTAAAAATGCTGAGCCTAGCCCAAAACGACCCTGATAGCTACTATTATCGTTTTACTCAAATGCCAATTGGGGAAGTGGAATCCTTTGCCCATCAAGTCTGGACCAGTATCAATCTCACAAATCTACAAAATTATATTGAACCAACCAGAAATCGTGCAGAAGTGATTCTGCATAAAACAAAGAACCATGAAATCGATGAAATTTACTTAAAAAAGTAATTTTCCCTTGTCAAAACGTAAGTTTTCAGATATAATGGTATAGTTAGTAAAAATGGAGGTAAGAACATTGGCAAACATTAAATCAGCTATCAAACGCGCTGAATTGAACGTTAAACAAAACGAAAAAAACTCAGCTCAAAAATCAGCTATGCGTACTGCTATCAAAGCTTTTGAAGCAAACCCATCTGAAGAACTTTACCGTGCTGCCAGCTCAGCTATCGATAAAGCAGAAACTAAAGGTTTGATTCACAAAAACAAAGCAAGCCGCGATAAAGCTCGTCTTTCAGCTAAACTTGCTAAATAAGAAACAGTCCATAGAGGCTGTTTTTTTGTCTCCAAATAGGAAAGGGTAGAAAATGAAAATCGCAATTATCGGATATTCTGGTGCTGGTAAGTCAACGCTAGCTGAAAAGTTATCTCTCTACTACTCCATCCCAAAACTTCATATGGACACACTCCAATTTCAACCTGGTTGGCAAGACAGTGACCGTGAATGGATGTTGACCGAGATGAAAAGCTTTCTCACCAATCATGAAACTTGGGTCATCGATGGAAATTATTCTTGGTGTTTCTATGAGGAACGAATGCAGGAAGCTGACCAAATCATCTTTTTAAATTTCTCTGCTTGGAATTGTTTGCTAAGAGCCTTTAAGCGCTATTTAAAATACAGAGGAAAAGTAAGAGAAAGTATGGCTAAGGGATGCCCCGAGCAATTCAACTGGGAATTTATTCGTTGGATTCTCTGGGATGGTCGAACCAAAAATGCTAAGGATAGATACCAATACTTAAACAATACTTACCCAGAAAAGATGCATATTCTCCATTCTCAAGCAGAGATTGATTGTTTTTTGCAATCTTTAAAAAAGTAAACAATATAGTAGCATTTCATTAAAATCAGCATGTACTGATTGACTAAAAAAGGAAGTTTTTCATCCAGAAAGTCTTCCTTTTTTCCTTTTATTCAACAATTAAAAATAACTCGAGCAATTTATAAATCAACAATAAAATTTCCCTAGAAATGAAGAGAATCTTGTTCATAGTTTCTGAGTTCGTGATACAAAAAAACTGAAGGAAGTATAGTCCTACTTCTTTCAGTTTTTTATTGTCTCAATTTAGAAAAAACTTCTCCAATCTTACCTTCGATAACTAAATCAGCTTGGCTGTCTTGAGGAGTGCTGGACTTGTTGATAACGACAAGATTTGACCCTGAAAAATAATTGATTAGGCTAGCTGCAGGGTAAACAACTAAGGAAGTGCCACCAATAATCAACAAATCTGCTTGCTGAATGACTTGGGCTGCGCGGCTAAATACATCCATATCTAGCTCTTCCTCATAAAGGGTTACGTCAGGTTTGACCACCTTACCACAATCTAAGCAGTGGGGAACTGGACCTTCAAGTGCCAAAAAGGCAGTCAAATCATAAAAGCGATGACAGCCCAAACAATAATTACGATCTGCACTACCATGCAGTTTCAAAACTTTCTGAGATCCTGCCATTTCATGGAGACTATCGATATTTTGCGTCACAATAGCCTTTAATTTACCTGTTTTTTCCAACGACGCTAGATAATCATGTGCTAAATTCGGCTTAGCATCAGGATAGACCAGATACTTTTTGTAGAAATCAAAAAAATCCTCTGGATAGCGCTCAAACATAGTGCGTGAAACCAGTTGCTCGGCAGTAAAATGGCGACCTAGTTTCAGACTATATATACCATCTGAACTACGAAAATCTGGAATATTAGACTCTGTAGAAACCCCTGCACCACCGAAAAAGACAATTCTCTGACTTTGATCAATAATACCTTGTAATTGTTCAATCTTATCCATTTTGTACTCCTAGGAATTTTCAAGTTAAAAAGTTGAAAGCCTTGGCTTCTTGTCAACTTGGCTTCCAACTTTATTTGATTATTATGAGGTCTTAAACTAACTCCTGTTAGTCCTTTGATACAATTAGGCTTCCTTCAATTTCCTTATTCTTACCTATTTCAGGATTGATTCATTG
Organism: Streptococcus sp. 714; assembly: GCF_013277115.1. GTDB lineage: Bacteria > Bacillota > Bacilli > Lactobacillales > Streptococcaceae > Streptococcus. The sequence goes on along the minus strand of NZ_VMMH01000013.1, from coordinate 50,519 downwards.
TTGATAGTTATCATTTTGAGAACAAGAGAAATCATTCTAAATATAGCCTACCTTTAGTCTGCAATCAATGTTTCCAAACCTACCTTCATCATATCAGTGAAGGTGTTTTGACGTTCTTCTGCAGTTGTATCTTCATCTGGATTAACCAAACTATCTGAAATAGTCATAATAGCTAAAGCATCAACATGGTGTTGAGCAGCAAGATAGTAAAGAGCCGCTGCTTCCATTTCCACAGCCTTGACTCCCCATTTACCAAGCTCGATGTTCTTTTCAAAGTAGTTTGAATAAAAGACATCAGAAGACAAAACGTTCCCAACGTGGGTTGTCATACCGAGTTCTTTAGCGATATGGTAGGCCTTATCAAGCAAATCAAAGCTAGCGATTTGTGGAAAATCGTACTGTGGCCAATCGTTGCGGATGATGTTTGAGTTAGTTGCAGCAGCTTGTGCCAAAACCAATTCACGAACGTGGACATCTTCATTCAAAGAACCCGCAGTTCCCACACGGATCAATTTTTTCACACCATAGTCAACAATCAACTCGCGCGCATAAATCGAAATAGATGGCATTCCCATCCCAGTGCCCATGACAGATACACGGTGACCCTTGTAAGTACCAGTGTAACCAAACATGTTACGCACTTCGTTAAAACAAACAGCATCTTCAAGAAAATTCTCAGCGATAAATTTCGCACGAAGAGGATCCCCAGGAAGAAGAATTTTATCAGCAATTTCACCCTGCTTAGCAGCAATATGGATAGACATAGTTAAGATATAAAGGGCGACAGAGAACAAAGTAAAAATAGGAAACTGACGAAGCATTTCAGATGCTAGACAGTTTATCTTTTTTACACAGTTCTCCGCCCGTATTCAGTTCAGCAAATACGGTTTACCCATCCTTTCTTTATTTTATGAAGATTAGAGAGCGACAAGAAAACGACTGAAAATTAGGAATCTGACGAGAAATCCTGATTTCTCAGTCAGATTATCTATTTTCCGAGCTTTCCGCTCGTGTTCAAATTAGAACACCTCACTCTACCTTTCTGTTTTATTTTTTTCTCTCATAGAAAGCTACATGAGTTCTGTTCAAGCTCAGCTAGTGCTTTCTTATAAACTAGACAAACTAACTGTCATTGTATCGTCAGATTACAAGACATCATCATCACTCACCTTAGAATTCAATGTTGTTCCCCAGTGAGTAATTTTGCGATGTGGTTGGGCGAGAAGAGGTCTGTTGTCATAGATTGTTTGCCATCTATTCCAGATAAGACCTGTTCTCTTTTCGATCTTAATTCGAAGATTGCGCATATTAGACTTAATTGGGAGATTGAGGATAAATCCTGCGATCTGATTGCGCCCATTCCCTTCCCAAGAACGACTTCGGACAACTGATTGGCCATATTTATCTACTGTAACTTCTTCCCATGATATTGAATAACGTGCAATATAAGCACCACTATGTTGAATAGTTAGGGTTTTATCTTTTACAGGGGTGTAGTTTAACAGTTGTACAGGCTTAGAAGCTTGAGTAGTTGCATTATTTTTAGCTACAAATCGAAAAACTTCTACTTCTGCAAGGCTGAGAGCTTGATTTTTTTGACGCAATTGAATGCGAACACGGCGACCTGGTTTACCATTCAACTGGAGATCTAAACTGCTTCCTTCTAAGCGAGAAACATATTGTCTAGTAACTTCTTGCCCTTTTTCATCATATAAAATCACATCAAAGTCTGACAGACGTTTAGAAAGTTCTCCATCCCCACGGTTATGAAGGCGAACAAGCCCTACCTGTTCTGTACGACCTAAATCAACTTCCCACCAAGGCTGGTTTTCAAATTTTGTATGAGTAATTGATTGCTGACTATAACTACTATTGGTATTGCCATCCAAGGCACGACTAGCATCTCCACCAAAATCAGTAGAACTTTGCTGAGCTTGTTTTTTCCAAGCGATATTCTCAGCACGATACACTTGGACTTCTGCAAGACTGAGAGCGTTATATCCATCTAACTCGATGCGTACAAAACGAGCTTTCTTATAATCAATTGAAATCTGAGCGAAACTATCTCGTAAGTATGCAATGCGCTTTCTTTCAATTTCTTTTCCAGAACTATCCAAAAGAATCACATTAAAATTAGTCAGTCTATCTTGAGCAGCATCTGTTCGATTGTAAATATTAATCTGGCGAATCGTTTCTTCCTTATCTAAATCGACTTGCCACCAAGGTTTTGATTGAAAATCTGTATGAGTGACAGAATTATGTCCGTAATTTCCATCTAATTTCCCATCAACTGCTCTTCTAGCATCTCCTCCAAAAGCTGTCGAACTTTGAGTTACTCGTTTCCCTAGAGCTATATTTTCAAGAGGTTCAGGGCTTGGTTGACTAGATGACAGAGGGACTTGTTGTTTCTTAAAGAAATAAACTTTGTCCAATTTTTGATCACGATATCCCTGTTTATCAAGCGTATCACGTTTTCCAATATTAAAATTCGGGATAGCATTCATTCTACTTTCAAAATAACCACGCGAACGGTGTTTGAAACTAGAGTTACCTGTAAAAGTTACAATATCATTATCATTACGAATCAAAGATGTCACAACATTATCATTATCGACCACATAATGTTTTATTTTACCAGATAAAGCCAACTTACGACTTTCTAACCCTACATCCCAGAAACCATTTTTAGCATTCCAAATAGTTCTGGAAGTAATCACTTTAGGAGCACTGAAAGTCGTCACTTTCCTCAATACATGGTTATAAAAATCAGGATATTTTTGGTAAGCTTCAACCGCTGCAATCTGAGCTAGGTAGCCTCCAAGAGAATGACCTGTCATATACAGATTGGTAATGCTGGAATCCTGCGCCAGTTCTTTTACAACATTACGGATATCATCCGCTTGTGCAGGTTTATTTCCTCCAAACAAAACAAAATCTGTACTTAAATCTTTCGCATCATTCAGTCTTGTTCCACGTATAGCCAACATATGCACCGTTCCATCTTTGAGATAAGGGAGATCGCTCTTGGTCTCAAATAAGAAAGCATCCAAGCCACTTGCTGTATGATAAGCCTTTTTCATCTTCCAAAATGGTGCCAGTTCATTGTGCATCATTTTATATTCTTGACGATCAAGGTAAAGACTTGGAAAAGGATTTTTATGATCTAGAATTTTGTCAATGTAATCATCATTACGATAAGCCAACTCCATAAAAAGGAGGGAATCACGATCTGTGACATACCATTGTTTCTTGTTATCATCTTCCCCGTCTTCTAGTCCATCTCCATCACTATCTGCTAGTAAAGGATGGCTATGGTATCCTAAGTAGTCTTTCCCATCTTTATTGTAAATATACAATTCATCCTTATTTTTTATTCCATCATGATCATCATCTCCATCAGGATCTAAAAATTTTCCACCGTATAAAGAATTATCAACAAGTTCCTTCTCTACATGGAGCTCCCCTTTAGAAATTTTGACAAAGTCTGCCTCTGTTACTGGACGAGAATTTTTCGGCTCATCCTTTAGAATTTCCTCTTTCTTCAATTCCTCATGAGGCACAGCAGATTCTTTTTGATATAATTCTTCTCCTGCTTTTTCTTTCTGAGTTTTAACAACTTCTTTTGTTTCTAAAGTTGATTGAGCAGCTGTAGTTTTCTCCTCTGTAATAGATATTTCCTGTTTTTTATCAGGATTTTCTAGTTTTGTCGGACTATCCGTTGCATTTACTACTAAAGGAGTTTCATTTTTCACAACTGGACTTCCTTCATTGGCAGAAATTCCTGTCGGTGCTAAAAAAGCAAATCCAACTGCAACAGATACAACTCCGATACTTAATTTTTTTATACCAAAACGCATAATTCGTTGATCAATTCTCATTTATTCATATATCTTTCTATTATTTTCACCCTCTTTACCAACAATATTCTCCAATCAGCTAATCTCCTTTAGCATCAAGATTTCATTTTTATACTTTGTTAGCAAGAATTTGAAGAGGTTTATAAAAGTAAAGGAACCTCATTCATTTTTCATATCATAATTCTATATGGAAGTTAATTGTTTCATTTATCTTCCAGCTTACAGAAATACTTTCCTACTCATTTTCTTTCTCATAGCTCAGCAAGAATCGCTTTAAGCAATCCTTTAAAGTCGCCTTTAACACGCTCAGTCACTTCTACAACTTCCTCGTGGTTGAGTTCTTCTTGGAAACCAGCCGCAAAGTTAGTAATACATGAAATTCCCAAAACTTTCAAACCTGAGTGGGCTGCCACAATAACTTCAGGAACAGTAGACATACCAACTGCATCTGCCCCCAATGTCTTATAGGCACGAATCTCTGCTGGTGTCTCATAAGTCGGACCAGTTACACCGATATAGACACCTTCATCAAGCTTGATACCAAGTTTCTTAGCCACTTCATGGGCAGTTGCACGGTATTCTGGTGTGTAAGCCTTAGACATATCAGGGAAACGTGGACCAAAGTCATCCAAATTTTCACCCATCAATGGGTTTTGCCCCGTCATATTGATATGGTCTGAGATAGCCATCAAAGTACCAGGACCAAAGCCAATACCACCAGCTGCATTGGTAACAATGACACCTTCACATCCAAGAACTTTCATGACACGTACTGGGAAAGTCACGACTTCAAGAGGATTGCCTTCGTAGAAATGGAAACGACCTTGAAGAGCCAAGACCTTGCGACCTGCCAGTTCACCATATACCAATTTACCAGCGTGACCGACTACTGTTGAACGGCCCCAGTTTGGAATCTCAGCATAATCTACTATAACTGGATTTTCGATTTCTTCTGCCAATTCTCCAAGTCCTGATCCAAGGATTAGACCAAACTCAGGCGCTTGGATTCCCTTGTCTTTCAGGAAAGTAGCCGTTTCATTGATTTTATCTAAAAATGTCATTATACATCTCCTTTATTATTTTTTAGCATTTGACCGATTTTATCAAAGGTTTTTGCGTTGCGAATGGTGATGTTGCGATAAAAAGGCATCTTGAGTAAGTACTTATGATAGGCAGTTGCATAGTAGGATTCCTCAGTGAATTTCCCCAAGAAAATCCCAAGTATTCCAACATGAACCACTTCATCTTTCAGTTCTAAACTGCTCACTTTCTCGATGACTTGATCCACATCCAAGCTCTCCGTGTAAAAGAGGACATCCTTTCGTGCAAGGTCTTTGGTCCACCAATCTGGCAGATTCTTCAGCTCTGCCTCATAGTCTTCATGACTCAGCAAAGAAAAGCTCTGAATAAATGGATAATGGATTTCAAAGAAAGCCTCTAACTTTTCAACCAATTGGGCTTTGGGAGCTGTCGAAGTAAAGAAAATGTTGCCACTGTTGATGTAGGTTTCAACCTTTTCCAGTCCCAACTCTGTCAGTTCTTGACGAAGTTGCGCCATGACAACTTTATTCTTCCCACCGACATTAATGCCCCTAACCAGTAAAGCATAGTGTGTCATCTTATACCAATTTATCTAAGAAACTTTCCCCAATCATGGCAGTTTCCACACCAAAGTTATCCGCAACTGTCGCTGAGATATCTGCAAAATGTCCAACTGGAATGACACCATTTCCCTTAAAGCTAGGGCTGTAAGCTAAAAGTGGGATATATTCGCGAGTGTGGTCTGTTCCTGCGTAAGTTGGGTCATTTCCATGGTCCGCAGTAATCAAGAGAAGGTCGTTCTCTCTCATAGCTGCGATAATTTCAGGCAAGCGCTCATCAAACTCATGCAAGCAATCACGGTAACCGTGAGCATTACGACGGTGGCCGTAAAGGGCATCAAAGTCCACCAAGTTTGTGAAAGAGAATCCTTTTTCAAACTCAGCCAGTCCCATAGTCTTCAATAGTGTATCAATTCCGTGGCTGTTTGACTTGTTGTGTCCCATATCATGGTTGATACCAGCACCGTTAAAGATATCGTTTATTTTTCCAACGGCATAAGTATCGATACCAGCTTCGTTCAATTTATCCAAAACAGTTGGTGCAAATGGAGAAACGGCCAAGTCACGACGGTTAGCTGTACGGGTGAAGTTGCCTGGCTCACCAACATATGGACGAGCAATGATACGACCAAGGAGGGCAGGACGCTCAAGGGTAATCGAACGAGCGTATTCACAGATACGGTACAATTCATCCAAAGGAATGATGTCTTCGTGGGCAGCAATTTGCAAAACAGGGTCAGCTGAAGTATAGATAATCAACTCCCCAGTTTCCATCTGGCGTGGTCCAAAATCATCGATAACAGCTGTACCTGAGTAAGGTTTGTTGGCTTCACGAATGACCTTACGTCCTGAAAATTCTTCGATTTTTGTCAGGATTTCTTCTGGGAATCCGTTCCAGAAAGTATCGAAAGGCTCGGTAATGTTGAGTCCCATGATTTCCCAGTGACCAGTCATGGTATCCTTACCAAGGGAAACTTCTTCCAATTTTGTTGCATAACCTGTTGGATTGCTTTCAGCTGGAACAGTCTTCAGAGGCGTTTCACGAGGAATATTTCCTAGACCGATTTTAGCCATATTTGGCACATTTAAACCAACTGTTTTTGAAATGTGTCCCAGTGTATCAGAAGCGCCGTCTGGAACCCCTGCATTGACAAAGTTATTGGCATCTGGTGCAGCACCGATTCCTACAGAATCCAGTACAACCAAGTGAATACGATTAAATTTTGACATAGTGTATCTCCTTATTATGTTGATTAGTTTGCTTTTGTTGAAGTTAAAACCTGAACTCCATCTCGTCCAGCAACGATGACCTTATCCACCATTTGGTTGAATAAACCGTGCTCTACAACACCAACGATATGGTCCAATTCTTGCCCAAAGGCTATTGGATCTTCGATGACATCCAAGGCTAAGTCAATGATAAAGTTCTGCATATCGGTCACAAAACGTTGGCCATCTTTTTCACGGAAACTTGGTTTGTAGCCAGCTCGCTCAAAACGACGAAAAATCTGTTCTGCACCATACTGAACCACTTCTACTGGCAATTTAAAAGCACCTAGTTTGTCGACCAGCTTGCTTTCATCCACCACCCAAATATATTCTTTTGAGGGCGTTGCCACAACCTTCTCCATGAGAAGGGCGCCACCACCGCCTTTGATTCCGTTAAACTGACTATCCACTTCATCCGCCCCGTCAACCGTCACATCAACCAAATCTACTTGGTCAATAGACTTGAGTGGGATATTAAGACCTTCAGCCTGTTTACTAGTCACACTAGAAGTCGTTACAGCTGTAATCTGCAACCCTTCTTCCTTGATACGACGACCAATTTCTTCGACAAAATAATAGGCAGTAGACCCCGTTCCAAGTCCGACTACCATGCCATCCTTGACAAACTCAGCAGCCTTGATACCTGCCATTTTTTTCAGATTTTCCACTCAAACACCTCCATTAAAGAGCTATTTCTATTATACCATGTAAAGGCTTAATATTCATCTGAAAATTGAAACCGATAACCATTCTCTAAGAAATCTTACTAGAGTTGATTTTTTATCATAAAGATGGTTAAATATTTAAGTATAGAAAAGGAGAAATAAGATGAACCCATTAGATTTGTTTAATCAAGTAAAAGAGTTAATCGAAACAAAAGATTTCGAAGCTGCAAAAACATTTGTTGCAGAAAATCAAGAACAGCTTGGAGAATACTTCTCTCAAGCTCAGCAGTTGATTTCTGGTTCAGAAGGTCTAGATGGCCTCGTTAGCAAGATTAAAGGATTTTTCTAAAAATATAAGAGGCTGGCAAAACTCAATTTCAGTAGAAAATGAGATTAATTTTCCCACAATAAAACGCATAGTGTCAAATTTTTTGTAACTCTGATGCTATGCGTTTTTATGATTAACTATGTTCGGTGATAAACTTGTAGGCTTCTTGACCAGCGATAGCCCCATCTCCAACTGCTGTTGTCACTTGACGAAGGTCTTTCAAGCGAACATCTCCAACTGCAAAGATACCGTCAACTGCAGTCTTCATGTGGCTATCTGTCACAATCCAGCCTGCCTGATCTTGAATATTCAATTCTTTAACAAAATCGCTAAGAGGGTCCAATCCAACATAGATAAAGACACCACCGAAGGCTTGTTCTGTCACTTGACCTGTTTTCACATTTTCAAATACGACAGATTCTACTCGGTTTTCACCCTTGATTTCCTTCACTACAGAATCCCAGATAAAGCTGATTTTCTCATTCGCAAAGGCGCGGTCTTGTAAAACCTTTTGAGCACGAAGTTGGTCACGACGGTGAACGATGGTAACAGTCTTAGCAAAACGAGTCAAGAAGAGGGCTTCTTCAACAGCTGAATCTCCACCACCGACTACCAACAAATCTTGGTCACGGAAGAAAGCACCATCACAAACAGCACAGTAAGAAACACCACGACTGTTCAGTTCTTCTTCTCCAGGTACTCCCAAAGGACGGTGTTTAGAGCCAGTCGCTACGATAACTGTACGTGTTTCATATGTTTGGTCATCAGTCATCACTTTCTTAAAATCACCATGGTCTTCAACATTTTTAACATAACCATAAATGTGCTCAACACCAAGATTTTCAAGCGGTTCAAACATCTTTTCAGCCAATTCTGGCCCACTAATATTAGCATATCCTGGGTAATTTTCGATATCAGAGGTATTATTCATCTGACCACCTGGCAGACCACCTTCAATCAATGCTACTTTCAAATTGCTTCGAGCAGCATACAAGGCTGCAGTCATCCCTGCAGGTCCAGCACCGATAATAATAGTATCGTACATATAAATTCCTTCTTTCTTGTTGTAACTATCTTTATTCTAACTCTTTCTTGTCAATCACGCAAGGATTATGCCTTGAAAACAAGAATTAAACTCATAACCGCAAAGGATAATACTGGAACAACCAAGACTCCAATCATAATCATATCATAGAGATGGGCTTGGCGAGCCTTGGCTGTCTTATCAACTCCTGACATGGCTCTCAGTCCAATCCAAATCCCTAAAAAAATTAGGACAAGGATGGTGGTCAAGATCAAACTCTCGAAATATAAAGAAAATAGTTGCAGTAGCATGATTTCTCTCATTTCTATCTTTTTTAAAGAGTAAACTCAGCTAGTCCAGCTAACTGAGTTTTTCTTTATCCATTATATCAAATATAAGTCCGTTTGTAACTAGCGAAGAATTCTTTTGTCCGCTCTTCTTTAGGATGGTGGATAATCTCATCTGGTGTTCCAGACTCGATGATTTTCCCCTTATCTAAGAAGAGAATCTTATCAGCCACTTGGGCTACAAAGGACATGTCATGACTGACCAAAATCATGGTCTGACCTGACTTCGCAGCATCTGCAATAGATTTTTCTACTTCACCGACCAATTCTGGGTCAAGAGCTGAAGTTGGTTCATCTAAGAGCAAGACATCTGGTTTCATAGCAAGAGCACGCGCTAGAGCAACCCGTTGCTTCTGACCGCCTGATAAATGACGAGGGTAATGATTCTCACGGTCAGAAAGCCCAACCTTAGCCAACTCTTCCTTGGCAATCTTAGTCGCTTCTTGGTCAGATAATTTCTTAACCACAACCAAGCCTTCTTTCACATTATCAAGTGCTGTGCGACGTTCAAACAAATTAAACTGTTGGAAAACCATTGACAGCTTGCGGCGGAGGGAAAGGATTTCTTCTTGAGTAATTTTAGAAAAATCAACTGAGAAATCATCAATCTGAATCGAGCCACTATCAGGAGTTTCAAGATAATTGAGACTGCGAAGGAAGGTTGATTTTCCAGCTCCTGAAGAACCAATCAAGGCTACGACTTCTCCTTTTTGGATATCCAAGTCCAGATGATCCAAGACAGTCTGTCCTGAAAACGATTTACTTAAATTCGAAATCTTAATCATTAACGAAGGTCTCCTTTCACATCTGTTTGCACTGTATCAGGTGCGGAAATAGCCATTTTTCTCTCGATAAAACGACCGAGGCTTTCAATTCCAATATTGACTACCCAATAAACAAGGGCAACGGAGATAAAGCGTTCAAAATAGCGGTAATCAGCTCCACCCAAAATCTGAGCTTGGGCAAAGACTTCCACAACACCCGCACTAAAGGCTAGGGAAGTTCCCTTGGTCAAGCCGATTAAGGAATTGATCAAGGTTGGAGTCGCCACAACGGCCGCATTTGGAATAATCACGCGACGATAAACTTGTGCTCGTGTCATACCCAAACTACGTGCCGCCTCAATCTCACCAGGATTTACTGAGAGAATGGCTGCACGAATGGTTTCACTAGCATAGGCTGCCTCATTAAAGGCAAAGGCAACAATTGCAAAAGCAGCGGCTGGAATCGCATTGATATTGAGACCAGTTCCCCATTGCTGATTGAGGGCTTTCAAAGCCAAAGGAATTCCGTAGTAGGTCAACATGAGTTGCACCAAAATCGGTGTCCCTTTGAGGAAACTAACAAAGAAGGCCTGCAAGGGATATAAAATCTTGACACGATTGATTTTCACAATAGCAAAAAGAAGCGCCAAAACCAAGCCAAAAAGGGCACCACCAATTGTCAACATAATCGTTGTTGGAAGCTGTTGAACAATTCTTGGAATCCCATCAAAGACCGAACGTAGGCTAAACAGCTTACCATCCGGAATCAATTGCATCAAGTTTTGGTACCAATCTGATGCTAAAATCGTTGTAACATTCATAAAAACATCCTCTCCTGATAATGATTCATTCTACCATACTTCTGCCGTCAATGAAATTATTTGCTACGGTCAGATACAGACTTTGTCTACCTACTAGTTTATCATACTTTGAAACAGGGAGGTTATATATTTTATCTATCAAAGAGATAAGTAAAAACTATTTCAGTCCCAGTTCTTCGTAAGCTTTTCGATAACCGATTTGCTTAACAATTCCATTCTCCACTAAAATCGGTCGTTTCAATAACATACCGTCGCTTGCTAGCAACTCAGCTGCTTCTTGATTTGATAAACTTCCTACCTTATCTTTCAGCCCTAATTCACGGTATTTTATTCCACTAGTGTTGAAAAATTGCTTCAATTCGAAACCTGAGGTTTCTAGCCAGTTTAAAATAACTTCTTGGCTGGGTGTTTCTTCCACGATATGGACGGCTTTGTAGTCCACACCGAGTTGGTTTAATTCTTGTTTTGCTTTTTTACAAGTTGAACATTTTGGGTATTCGATAAATTCTAACATGTATTTCACTTTCTATTTTATATCTTTAAAATCTGCGCCTTCATGGTCCAAGAGACAGGCTTTCTTTTCCATTCCTGCAGCATAACCAGTCAGACACTTGCCTGCTCCCAGCACACGATGACAAGGTACAAGGATGGACCAAGGATTACGTCCTACAGCTCCACCAATTGCTTGAGCAGAAGCCACTTGCAGGTCTTGAGCTATTTGTCCATAGGTCACTGTCTGACCATAAGGAATTCCCTGTAAGTAGGACCAAACCCGCTTTTCAAAATCCGTCCCGATTGGAGCCAAGGGTAAGTTGGATAAATCCTGCGACTTGCCTTTAAAATAATTATCTAAGCAAGCAATAACTGAATCTAAAATAGGATGACTCACAACTTCTTCTATGGTTTTGTCTCCTATTCCTCTCTCAAAATGCTTCTGCTCCTGCACCCAAATTCCATACAGATATTTCTCGTCAGCAATCACGGACAAGGTTCCTATTGGCGAAGTGTAGAGCATTTTTGCATACTTCTTTTGCATTATTTCTTCAATTTTTGATAGGCCAAGCGTTCACCGTCTACTGGCACCTTACCGACCTGTTTAAAACCGAGTTTTTCAAAAATATGTTGCATAACCTTGTTTGCAGCATGCGTATCTGAACGAAAATCCAGATAATCAAAACCTTCAATCAAACCCTCTAAAAAAGTTTGAGCAACTCCCTGTCCCTGCACATCTGCTGCCACAGCAATACGGTGAAAGACTAGGTACTCTGACTCCCCAGCTTGCCAGTTTCCTTCATAAATAGCTTCATAGGCTGCCTCTGGACTCTTGGTCACAGCAGCATAGGCTAACAGTTCTCCCTCTTCCAAGGCCACATAGGCTTGACCAGAGATGATATCATCAATAATGATGTCGGCATTGGGATAGCCATTTTGCCACTGGTCGCTACCAGACTTAGCTAAGCACTTTTTAGCATCCTCCATCACCTGCATAATGGCATCCACTTCATTTGGAAAAGCTAAACGAATCTCCATCTTTTCTCCTCATTTCTGACTAGTTTCTCCCATCATAGCATAATTTAAGCCTTTTCACAAGCAGTTGAAACTTGACTTTTTGTTTTAATTATTTTATAATCTAGTTATTAAAACCAGATAAAAAGGAGTTGGAAATGAAAACTACCTTTTCCTACCCAAAATGGGCAGAAATCCCAAATATTGACCTCTATCTGGATCAGGTTTTACTCTATGTCAATCAAGTCTGCGCTCCTGTCTCTCCAGATAAAGACAAAGGCCTAACAGCATCTATGGTCAACAATTATGTTAAACATGGTTATCTGACAAAGCCTGACAAGAAAAAATACCAACGCCAACAGATTGCCCGTTTGATTGCTATCACAACCCTCAAATCTGTCTTTTCAATTCAAGAAATCGCTCAGACCCTTAATACTCTCCAAAGTCAAGCCAGTTCAGACCAACTCTACGATGCCTTTGTGAACTACATGAACAATGGGATTGATCCAGAAAATCCTATTATCCAAAGTAGCTGCCAAACCGTTAAGCTCTATCATCAAACCCTAGCCTTAATCCATCATACTCAAAAGGAGGAAATCCGATGAACACTAGTCTTAAACTCAGTAAACAACTCAGTTTTGGAGAGGAGATTGCTAATAGCGTGACCCACGCTGTGGGTGCAGTCATCATGCTCATCTTACTGCCTATTTCATCCACCTATAGTTATGAGGCACACGGATTTTTATCATCTATCGGCATTTCCATTTTTGTTATTAGTCTTTTTCTCATGTTCCTCTCATCCACCATTTACCACTCTATGGCCTATGGTTCGACCCACAAATACGTCTTGAGAATTATTGACCATTCGATGATTTATGTTGCCATTGCTGGCTCTTACACGCCCGTCGTCTTGACTTTGATGAATAACTGGTTTGGCTATCTGATTATTGCCATCCAATGGGGAACGACCATCTTTGGTATTCTCTATAAAATCTTTGCTAAAAAAGTCAATGAGAAATTTAGCCTTGCTCTTTACCTGATTATGGGCTGGTTGGTTCTAGCTATCATTCCTGCCATTATCAGTCAAACAACTCCAATCTTTTGGAGTCTCATGGTAACTGGCGGACTCTGTTATACAGTTGGGGCTGGATTTTACGCCAAGAAAAAACCTTATTTCCACATGATTTGGCATCTCTTTATCCTAGCAGCATCTGCCCTCCAGTACATTGCCATTGTTTATTATATGTAAAAATAGGTTAGGATAAAAAATCCTAACCTCATTTTTTTATTCTCTATGATGTTTTATACTCAATCAAAATCCAAAAATGACTCTAATCCATTTTATAATATCTACTATCGTACCGTCGATTATGGGATACTACTTCCCTACCAGTATATAAATCAGAATAGTTAAATCATAATCATCCGTTTATGAACCGTACCTAACGAATCAAGACAGACTAATAGCCACATAACAAAAAACGTTTTGAAACATTTTTTTGACTGTGATTTCTTTAAATGCATTTTTTCCTAAGGTAAATCATTCCCTGCAGCGATGTAAATTTCATACCATTCTTTTCTTGTTAAGTTAAAGTTTGTCGCTTGGCTAGCTTCTATCAAATGCTTAGGATTTGTTGTACCTACGACTGCCTGCATTTTTGCTGGATAACGCAATATCCAAGAAATGGCAATAGTTGAAGGGGTTACTCCATATTTAAAAGCTAAACGATCAAGTACTTGATTTAAAGCTTGAAATTTCTCATTTCCAACAAAATTCCCTTTAAAATATCCGAACTGCAAGACTGACCAGGCCTGGATAACCATGTCATTTAATTTGCAGTATTCAAAGACGCTTCCATCACGCAAAGCTGCCTTGTTGCCTTCCATATTAACATGAAAACCTGCTTCAAAACCAGGTGTGAAAGCTGCACTTAATTGTAATTGATTAATAGATAGAGGTTGTTTGACTTCTTTCTTCAGCAACTCCATCATCATGGGATTTTGGTTGGACACACCAAAGTATCGAACTTTACCTGATTTTTGTAGAATTTCAAAAGCTTCTGCCACTTGGTCAGCTTCCATCAAAGCATCTGGTCGATGAAGAAGCAAGCTATCTAAATAATCAACCTGCAATCTTTCTAAAATCCCATCAACTGATTGTAATATATACTCTTTTGAAAAATCAAAATAGGTAAATTCTTCTATGCGAATACCACACTTGGACTGAATCCACATCTTCTCACGCAAGTCAGGGCGATGTTTTAAGACTTGACCCAGTAATTCTTCGCAACGTCCACGACCATAGATATCTGCCAAGTCAAAGGCATTGATTCCGACAGATAAGGCTGTTTCAACCAGCTCCTCAACTTCTTTGACCGACTTGTCACTGATTCGCATCATGCCTAGGACGATTTCTGATAGTTCTCTTTTCTCTTGACCGAATGGAATGTATTTCATGGCTTTTTCCTCCGTTTTTCTTCATTATAAAGCAGAATGCCTCTTTTATCAACTATCTTCATACAAAAGAAAAGAACCAGTTCAAACTGGTCCTTTTAAATCTTAGCCAATCACGCTTCCATTTGGTACAGCTGGATCAACTGTGAGAAGGGTTAATTTGCCATCATGTTCAGCTGAGAGGATCATACCTTGGCTGACATATTTTTTCATCATTTTACGTGGTTTGAGGTTGGCAACGATTTGGACTTTCTTGCCGACCAATTCTTGTTCATTTGGATAGTATTTTGCAATTCCTGAGAGGATTTGACGGTCTTCTCCATCACCAGCATCTAGGCGGAATTGAAGCAACTTGTCAGAACCTTCTACTTTAGAAACTTCTTTGACTTCTGCGACACGGATTTCGACCTTGTCAAAGTCCTCAAACTTGATTTCTTCTTTGTTAAGTTTGAGTTCTACTTCGTCTGGATTCCATTCTTTTGCAATTGCTGGTTTGTTGCCTTCCATTTGTTCCTTGATATAGGCAATCTCTTCTTCCATATCCAGACGTGGGAAGATTGGTGTTCCTTTGGCAACTACTGTTACACCCTCAGGGAAATTAGCCAAACTCAAGTTCTCAAGGCTCGCTACTTCTTCCAATCCAAGTTGTGCCAATACAGCGCGACTAGTTTCCATCATAAATGGTTCAATCAAGTGAGCTACGACACGAAGACTAGCTGCCAAGTGGCTCATAACACTTGCCAATTGGTCACGATGAGCTTCATCCTTAGCCAATACCCATGGAGCTGTCTCGTCGATGTATTTGTTTGTACGTGAAATAAGAGTCCATACTGCTTCAAGTGCACGTGGGTAGTCAACTGCTTCCATGTGTGTATGGTAATCAGCGATTGATTCAGCAGCTACTTGAGCAAGAGCATTGTCAAATTCTGTCACGCCCTCTACATAGGCAGGGATTTGTCCATCAAAGTACTTGTTAATCATAGAAACCGTACGGTTAAGGAGGTTCCCAAGATCATTGGCCAATTCATAGTTGATACGGCCGACATAGTCTTCCGGAGTGAAGGTTCCGTCTGAACCAACTGGAAGGCTACGCATGAGGTAGTAACGAAGCGGATCCAGTCCGTAACGCTCTACCAACATTTCAGGATAGACCACATTCCCTTTAGACTTAGACATTTTGCCGTCTTTCATGACAAACCAACCATGGGCAATCAAACGATCTGGCAATTTGATATCTAACATCATAAGAAGGATTGGCCAATAGATTGAGTGGAAACGAAGGATGTCTTTTCCTACCATATGGAAGACTGTTCCATTCCAGAACTTGTCAAAGTTACCATGTTCATCTTGACCGTAGCCAAGAGCTGTCGCATAGTTAAGAAGGGCATCAATCCAAACATAGACAACGTGTTTTGGATTAGATGGTACTGGAACACCCCATGTAAAGGTTGTACGAGAAACTGCCAAATCCTCTAAACCTGGCTCGATGAAGTTGCGAAGCATTTCATTAAGGCGACCATCTGGCGTGATGAATTCAGGATGGGCTTTGAAAAATTCGACCAAACGATCTTGGTATTTGCTGAGGCGGAGGAAGTATGATTCTTCAGATACCCATTCCACTTCGTGACCTGATGGAGCGATACCGCCAGTCACATTTCCAGCTTCGTCACGGAAAACCTCCGCAAGCTGGCTTTCTGTAAAGAATTCCTCATCTGAGACTGAATACCAACCAGAATATTCACCCAAGTAAATATCATCTTGAGCAAGCAAGCGTTCAAAGACCTGCGCCACTACTTTTTCATGGTAATCATCAGTTGTACGGATAAATTTATCGTATGAGATATCTAGTAATTGCCAGAGTTCTTTGACTCCAACTACCATCCCATCAACATAGGCTTGAGGTGTGATGCCAGCTTCTTCAGCTTTTTGCTGAATTTTCTGACCATGCTCGTCAAGACCTGTCAAATAAAAGACATCGTAGCCCATCAGGCGTTTGTAGCGAGCTAGGACATCACAAGCGATGGTTGTGTAGGCAGAACCGATATGAAGTTTACCAGATGGATAGTAAATCGGCGTTGTAATATAAAAATTCTTTTCAGACATAATTTTTCCTTTCCAGGCAAATGAAACCTGTTTTTCTAACACTTCATTATATCACATTTTTAATGAATTTCGATAGGGAAATCCATACAAAAACAAGATAGACAAGTGTCCATCTTGTTGATCTTATTCATAACGAAGGGCTTCGATTGGATCAAGTTTCGATGCCTTATTGGCTGGTAAGACCCCAAAAATCATACCAACACTAGCCGAAACTGCAAGACTAAATAGGGCAACTGGGATTGATACTCCCACTTCTATACCCGCAATCAAACCTTGCAATAGTATACCAGCTATAGCGGTTAAGCCTGTTGCAATAGTCAAACCAATGACTCCACCTAACAAGGTCAAAATCATGGATTCAATCAAAAACTGGATTAAAATATTAGCACGTGTTGCACCCAATGCCTTACGAAGACCAATCTCACGAGTACGCTCCGTCACCGAAACCAGCATGATGTTCATAACACCAGTCCCTCCAACAAAGAGGGAGATTCCCGCAATGGCACTAATAATCGTTGTTATAAAGCCAAAAAGTTGTTGTACTTCTTGGAAGGCTGCAGTCGCATCTGCCACCTGATACTCCCCTTGCTGAAGACCAGCAATCTCGGTCAATTTTCTAGCTAATTCTGGTCCCACTATTGGTGTCAAACTGGTATCATTAACACGGAAGACAATATCAGAAATTTCATCCATATTGAAGTTATTGGCAAGAGAAATATTAGTCGTAATTGGAAGTCCGCCAATACCAAAAGTCTTGGCAGCCTTGGACTCGTCGCTAGTATAGACACCAATGACACGATAACTAAAGCCACCAACATCTATAATCTGGTTAACAGCTTCTTGAGCTGACCCAAACAGACTATTAGCAAGTTCTTGGTCTAGTAAAATGACACTGGCCACATCTTTATAATCCTGAGCCATGAGACTTCGGCCTGCAACAATTTCATTTTCAACCGCCTTCATGTAGGTAATATTCCCACCTGTCAAGCTAGCTCTCTCTACTTTTTTATCTTTATATGACAGGGTGGTATTTGTTGAGTTGGTTACATAGTAACTATCTACCCCCTTCAGTTTGGCCGCCTCCTTGACCCAGGATTCTTGTGGTTTTGGTGGTTCAACATGAACTTCCTCTTCTTTCCCAGAAACTGTTAAAGCTGATTGTTTTTGGGTAAAAGAACCGTCTTTACTTTTAATAGGCGAGAAAAAGACATGAATATTCTTCTGTGACTTGGTCATGTTTTTATTGACCTGACGAGACATAGAATCCCCCAGAGCCATAATCACAACAACTGATGACACACCAATGATAATCCCAATCATAGTGAGAAAAGAGCGCATCTTGTGAGCCATAATAGATGAAAAGGCAAATTTCAGATTTTGCATCTTAGTTTTCCTCCTTTTCTAACTGAGCACTATCAGATGAAATAACCCCATCTCGAATGACAATCTGGCGTTTAGCATAAGCAGCGATTTCAGGCTCATGCGTTACCATGATAATGGTTTTTCCTTCTTTATTCAGTTCAACTAATAATTGCATGATTTGGTTACCTGTTTTTGTATCCAATGCTCCTGTCGGTTCATCTGCTAAGATGATAGAAGGATTGTTTACCAAGGCACGCGCAATAGCTACACGTTGCTTTTGACCACCAGATAATTCCGAAGGTAAATGGTGACTACGTTCTGTCAATTCAACTTTATCTAAATATTCCTCAGCTAACTTGCGACGTTTTGAAGCCGAAACTCCTGCGTAAATCAAAGGCAATTCTACATTTTGCAGAGCATTGAGTTTAGATAGAAGAAAGAACTGCTGAAAGACAAAGCCGATTTGTTGGTTGCGAACCTTAGCTAGTTGTTTTTCACCAAGTCCAGCTACTTCTTGGCCTTCAAGATAATATTCTCCACTGCTTGGTGTATCCAACATCCCAATCGTATTCATGAGAGTAGACTTACCAGAACCAGATGGTCCCATGATGGCAACAAACTCACCCTCATTCACTTCTAGGTTGATATTTTTGAGAACCTGCAGTTCTTGGTCACCATTCCGGTAACTTCTGCAGATATTTTTTAAACTAATTAGTTTCTTCATCAGCCTTCACCTCTTTTCCTTCCTCTAGAGAAGATGTTGGGTTACTGATGACCTTGACTCCATTTGTCAGACCTGAAGTGATTTCTTGGTTGTCTGCATCAGCATTTCCCAAACCAACTTCCACTTTCTTGGCCTTTTTCTGCTCGTCAAGTACCCAGACATAGTTCTTATCATTTTCAGTCACAACACTTGTTAAAGGAACTAGAATAGCTTTACTCTTATTCTTAACCTCAACACTTACTGAGAATCCTTGTTTCAAGTCACCGATTTCACTTGTAACATCGATGGTATATGGATATTTAGAACCAGAGTTACCGCCTGCTGCTGCAGCTGCACTTGCTGCTTCTCCATTGTTTTTAGGGTAGTCAGAAATATAGCTAAGCTTACCTGTCCAGCTCTTATCTTGATAAACTTTAGAAGTAAAGGTTACTTCTTGACCTACAGATAAGTTGGCAAGGTTGTATTCAGATAGTTCACCCTTAACTTGCAAGTTTTCATTGCTAACGACATGAACTACCACCTGGCTAGCTCCAGTTGGAGATTTTGAAACATTGCGGTTGACTTCGACTACAGTTCCTTCTAGAGTGCTGAGAACCGTCATTGCATCCAACTGACTTTGAGCCTTACTTAATTGTGCTGCTGCATCTGCACGAGCATCACGAGCATCACCCAGTTGTGCATCAATAGATGAAACTGAATTTCCTGATACTGGAGCTGGAGCTTGCGCTGCAGCTCCTTCGCCTCCTGCTGGCGTTGGCAACTGTGGAGCCGGAGCTGAAGCAACTTCATTTCGTGCTTGGTTGAGTTCGTTGATATGACGGTCTGCCTTCGCAACTGCTCGACTCGCTGAATCATAGGCCGCCTGGGCTTCTGAACTACTGTACTTGACTAAAGCCTGTCCTTCACTAACCTTATCACCCACAGAAACAAGGATTTCATCTAAATCTCCCTTACTAGCATCAAAATAAACATATTGTTCATTTTTTGCTGTTACTGTCCCTGACAATAAGACAGAAGATGCCACGCTTCCTTCCTTAGCAACAACCAGATGAGTAGCCTCATCTTTTACAGCAGTCTGAGAAGGTTGTCTAAAGAGTAAAATCCCTCCAGCACCCAATACAACTACACTGGCAGCACCGATTGCTGCATACAATTGCCACTTTTTAGCTTTACCATTCTTTTTCATAATAAAACTCCTTTTTGATTTAAAGTCCTTAACGATATTATACAAAAATTCCCAAATATAAACAATAACAGTTGAGAACGAAATAATGACATTTCAGGATTCACTTATTGTTCGGAATTTATTTTTATTGTTATTGTACTAGATATATAATACACTTTATTTTCCCTTTTTGCAAGCCTTTTCTTTAATTTTTTTGAACGTAGCAGATTTTTGCAATCACATCAAAAAAAAGATAGAATATGACTATCAAAAAATGACACTCTACTATTTTAAAAGAGTACAAAGGAGTTTTTAATGAGAGAATACGATATCATTGCTATCGGTGGAGGTAGCGGAGGAATTGCTACCATGAACCGTGCCGGTGAACATGGAGCCAAAGCGGCTGTTATTGAGGAAAAGAAACTAGGTGGAACATGTGTCAACGTCGGTTGTGTTCCTAAAAAAATCATGTGGTACGGAGCACAAATTGCTGAGACTTTCCATCAATTTGGAGAAGACTACGGTTTTAAAACTACTGATCTTAACTTTGACTTTGCAACCCTACGTCGCAATCGTGAAGCTTACATCGATCGCGCTCGTTCTTCTTATGATGGCAGTTTTAAACGCAACGGTGTAGACTTGATTGAAGGTCATGCTGAATTTGTAGATTCTCATACTGTCAGCGTAAATGGTGAACTCATTCGTGCCAAACATATCGTGATTGCGACTGGTGCCCATCCAAGTATTCCTAACATTCCTGGTGCTGAACTAGGTGGCTCTTCTGATGATGTATTTGCTTGGGAAGAACTTCCTGAGTCAGTTGCCATTCTAGGCGCTGGTTATATCGCCGTTGAATTGGCTGGCGTACTCCACACTTTTGGTGTCAAGACAGATCTCTTTGTTCGTCGTGATCGTCCTTTACGTGGTTTTGATTCCTACATCGTTGAAGGTTTGGTCAAGGAAATGGAAAGAACAAACTTGCCACTTCATACTCACAAAGTCCCTGTCAAGTTAGAAAAAACTGCTGAAGGCATTACCATTCATTTCGAGGATGGTACTAGTCACACAGCTAACCAAGTTATCTGGGCTACAGGTCGCCGTCCAAACGTTAAGGGCTTGCAACTTGAAAAAGCTGGAGTGACTCTGAACGAACGTGGTTTTATCCAAGTGGATGAATACCAAAATACTGTTGTTGAGGGAATCTATGCTCTAGGTGATGTAACGGGCGAGAAAGAACTAACTCCAGTTGCTATCAAGGCTGGACGTACTTTGTCTGAACGTCTCTTTAACGGCAAAGCTACTGCAAAAATGGACTACTCAACTATTCCAACTGTTGTCTTTTCACACCCTGCTATCGGAACTGTTGGTTTGACAGAAGAGCAAGCTATTAAAGAATACGGCCAAGACCAAATCAAGGTTTACAAATCAAGCTTTACTTCTATGTACTCTGCTTGCACTGGCAACCGTCAAGAAACACGTTTCAAATTGATCACAGCTGGTTCAGAAGAAAAAGTTGTCGGACTTCATGGAATTGGCTACGGTGTTGATGAAATGATTCAAGGATTTGCTGTTGCTATCAAAATGGGAGCAACCAAGGCAGACTTTGATGCAACCGTAGCGATTCACCCAACTGCATCCGAAGAATTTGTAACCATGCGTTAATCGAAATAAAAGAAGCTGATACAAATGTGTCTGCTTCTTTTTAATATTTTACAAATCTACAAAAAATTATCCAACTTAACCAGTAAGCAAAATCGGCCGTTACAGTTTTTGTTACCTTTGTTATAAAAATAGGTTGACAATAATATTAAATTAAGTACAATAGTTACTATACATTAGAAAAGAGGTTAACTATTTTGAAAAAAGCTCACGTTTATGCTATCCCTGCTATTGGGGCTGCTCTCGTTGCTGTGTTGGCACAAATCAGTCTTCCAATTGGACCTGTTCCCTTCACTCTGCAAAACTTTGCAATCGGCTTGATTGCTACTGTCTTTAGACCGAGAGAGGCTGTACTTTCTGTTGGACTCTATCTTCTTCTAGGTGCTATCGGTCTTCCTGTCTTTGCAGGAGGTGGAGCTGGATTTCATGCTTTGATTGGTCCTACTGCAGGTTATCTTTGGTTTTATCTTGTTTACTCTGGACTTACTTCTTCTCTAACTAACAGCGATAGTGGTTTTGTCAGAATTTTTCTTGCAAACCTCTTGGGTGATGCCCTTGTCTTTGTTGGAGGGATTCTTAGCTTGCATTTCCTAGCTGGAATAGCATTTGAAAAAGCTCTTGTGGTGGGGGTTCTTCCCTTTATCATTCCAGATCTTTGTAAAATTATTGCTATTAGTTTTATTAGCCGTTCACTACTTCAACACCTTAAAAATCAGGCTTACTTTACTAACTAAAAAAGGATATCGAGTTGTCATAACTCAGTATCCTTTTCTTTCATTTTGAAAACTTATACTCTTCGAAAATCAAATTCAAACCACGTCAGCTTCGCCTTGCCGTACTCAAGTACTGCCTACGGCTAGCTTCCTAGTTTGCTCTTTGATTTTCATTGAGTATTAGTTGCCTTTAAAGGCATCCACCATGGTTTGAAATTCTTCATTTGAGAGGGTAATTCCTTTACCCATTTTAGTATGATCTGGGCTCCAAGCACGAATATCAAACTTTGCAGGAGCACCATTAAAGCTCACACGGTTGATTTCCTTGGTCCAACCTTTTTCGTTTTCAGAAAGAGTCAACAAGTGCTCTTCAATTTCAAATGTAAATTCTGCCATTTTCTTCTCCTTTTTTAGCTTTCATTAGTTTATTCGTAAAATCTTGTAGATTTTAGGAAAATTTTATATAATATTGATATAAAAGAAGGGAGGCCAATATGAGACATAAATTCCAGCAAGTACTAGATAAAATACATGACTTCTTAAATGGACATGACCAACCTGACCAGACTGAAACCAACTCCCTTACAGCCACTATTGAAGAGGCTATCCAGAAACAAACTGCTGTTCATCTTATCTTGTCTGAGACAAGTTTTACAGGTGATATCATCAAATACGATCAGCAACGCCAGCAAATTATCGTGAAAAATTTTGCCAAAAATGTGAGCCGTATTATCCGCATAAGCGATATTCAACGCCTGAGATTTGTCCCTTCAACTGTCCAAACAGCCCAAAAAAATAGATTTAAGAAAGAGTGAGATGTAGTTGCTTCATCCCACTCTTTTTTCTTAGCGAACTTGTTCAAAATGTAAATGAACGGCGATGTGATCTCCATAACCACTTCTTTCCAAGTCACGTTGTAGACGATAGGAAATGTAGTGTTCTGCGATGGTAATGTAACCTGCTCCCAGTAAACGATGTTCAACCAAAGACTGAATCATGCTGATAGTAGCACGTTCCACCTTGGCTTCTTCCAAATCCAAAACCACTTTCTTAGTGACTTGTGCAAGGTTTTGACGCAAATCATCTGTCAATACATAGACGGTCTGGGCCGCCTTTAAGATAGCCTGGTAAATCTTATCTGGATTAAATTCAGCAATTTCTCCATCACGTTTGATTACTTGCATAGGTTTCTCCTTTATTCTTTGTTTTCTTTGATTTCTGCCAGCATTTTTTCTTCCTCTGCTGTCAGTTGATAATGTTCTAACAAATCTGGTCTGCGCTCGTAGGTTTTCTTTAAACTCTCATACAATCGCCACTGACGAATCTTTTCATGGTGTCCACTCATCAGTACATCTGGGACAACCATGCCTCGATAATCATAGGGACGTGTGTACTGGGGGTATTCAAGAAGGCCTGAAGAAAAACTATCATCTTGGTGGCTGGACTCCTTACCAATCACTTCTGGAATCAGGCGAACCGTCGCATCAATCATGGTCATGGCCGCCAATTCCCCACCAGTCAAGACATAGTCCCCCAAGGAAATCTCATCTGTCACCAAGGTCTTAATGCGCTCATCATAGCCCTCATAGTGACCACAGATAAAGATCAGTTCCTCTTCTTTGGCCAAATCCTCAGCATAGGCCTGATCAAACTGCTTTCCAGCTGGATCGAGGAGAATAACGCGCGGATTTTTCTTTTCAATAGCATCAAAGGCATCGAAAATGGGTTGGGCTCGGAGCAACATCCCCTGTCCGCCTCCGTAGGGCTCATCGTCTACATGGCGGGCCTTTTCAGCATTTTCTCGAAAATTATGATACTGGATATCCAAGAGACCTTTTTCTCGAGCCTTTCCAACGATTGAGTGCTCCAGTGGAGAAAACATCTCTGGAAAGAGGGTTAAAATATCAATTTTCATCGTCTAACCCTTCTAAGATTTCCACATCGACCCGTTTATTAGGAATATCAACATTGAGAATCACTGGTGGGATATAAGGCAATAACAAATCTCGCTTGCCTTTTCTCTTGACCACCCAGACATCGTTAGCACCTGGTTGCAGGATTTCTTTGATGGTTCCAATCAGGTTTTCTCCCTCATAGACTTCCAAACCAATAATCTCGTGATAGTAGAATTCACCATCATCTAGATCGTTCAAATCTTCCTCAGCAACCTTGAGACTGTATCCTTTGTACTTTTCGATAGCGTTGATATGGTACATATCTTTGAATTTAATGATGTCAAAGTTCTTCTGTTTACGGTGGCTAGCAATAGTTACTGTTTGAACAAACTGATCTTTTTCATCAAACAAGGCCAGCTCAGCCCCTTTTTTAAAGCGTTCTTCTGCAAAATCCGTCACAGACAAGACTCGCATCTCCCCCTGCAACCCTTGCGTATTGACGATTTTCCCAACATTAAAGTAGTTCATCTTGTCTCCTGTATCTATTTCTATCCTTTATTTTATCACGTTCCAGAGATTTTCTCAAGTTGGAGGAAGATACATAGAGGGGTCGCTATAGTCCAAAAAGTGCTAATAGTTTCCTCTTTAATGTTAATTTATATTTGAAAGATGAGATATTCACATTCCCATTATACATATTACTATAAAATGTATACTCGCCAATTTCACCCTGACTTGTTTTCCATTTCATTCTTAAACTAGGCATATTCTCTGGTAAATTTGTATGAATCAATAAGCATGTATAATTCTTTAAATTTTTAACTATATGCAGTTTATCATTATCAACTAAACGATTACTTTTTGAATCATAGATTAATGAATAAAATTCTATAATTTCAATATCAACTTCCTTTGGATAAAAAATCAAATGGTGATAATGTTTATCATTTTCATCATGTTTAAACTCATATATATGATGAAATCTCGTATGTAAGGAATCAAATTCGATTGGTTTAATTACCTGAATTTCGATATTATTGATATAGGCCTTATTCTGAAAACTAATTTTTAAAATTACACCTATAAAAGTCGAAATCTGTAAAATTCGCAATAACCAATCAATGTACATTGCCCAATCTATGTTTAAAATAAAATCAATGTTCATTCTTTTCCAGTCCCCCTTCAAACATCTTTCCAAATCCCGATTATGCTGTTACTTGATAGATGCTATTTTACACTTCTCCACACAAAAAAGCGAGATATTCATCCCGCCCTTCTTATTTTTCGTCAATAACGATTCTTACTTTTTTTTCTTCAGTTGGGACAGAGTAGACAATCGTTCTTATCGCAGAAATAGTGCGACCCTTACGACCGATTACACGACCCACATCACTTTGATCAAGATCCAAATGATATTCCAAAAACTCTGGTGTATCTTCAATCTTGATAGTTAAGGCATCTGGTTGTGAAATCAAGGGTTTCACAATCGCAATAATGAGATTTTCAATCGTATCCATCTGTCAACCTACTTTAAACTTATTTTGAGAATTTAGAATCGTGGAATTTTTTCAATACGCCTTCTTTTGAAAGGATGTTACGAACTGTATCTGAAGGTTGAGCTCCATCAGCCAACCATGCAAGAACACGGTCTTCTTTCAAAGTTACTTGGTTTTCAGCAACAAGTGGGTTGTAAGTTCCAACTGTTTCGATGAAACGTCCGTCACGTGGTGAACGTGAATCTGCTACGTTGATACGGTAGAAAGGTTTTTTCTTAGAACCCATACGAGTCAAACGGATTTTAACTGCCATTTTTAAAGTCTCTTTTCTTATTTTTTATTTCGGTGAAATAGCTGAGCTATTTAGCACATGTTCTATTATAGCAGATTTCTGACAGGTGTCAAGAAAAAAACTTGACAGACTATAAAATTTTTAAAGCTTTTAGAAATTTGTTAGAATAGAAAATAAAAGTTTGAAAGAGGCTATCCGTGAATACTATTTTAGAAAAATTTTATAAAGACCACCAAGTCAGCCCCTTCATCTCTCCTGAACGAGATTTGGATGCTTGGCTCCTAAATCCCAAGCCCGTTCCCAAACGAAACATGGAACTATTAGCAGATGATTTACTAGCAGGTGATATCATTTTACTATGGAGAATCCAGTTTGGCACTTTTACCACCGAAACCTGGTTTCCTAAATACTTCGAGTACACTTATGGCATTGATGCCCCTAAACATATAAAAACTCTAGTAGAAAAAGGTTATGCTGTCATTGAAACAGCTTTTGATTCACTTGACCATCTGAATGCTACAATGAAAAAGAATATTTTGAAAAGCAAGGGAATTACGGGTCTTTCTAAGATGAAGGCTGCAGATCTAGACCAAGCCCTTCATGACAACTTTTCAGAAGAAGAATTGGCAAGTCACTTTTCAATTCGTGGCTACAAATTGACTCCAAAGGGGGAGCAGCTACTAGAACAGTACCAGGAAATTATCGACCGTCATCCAAAGAAGAATCTCTAGTCAAGAGACATTTTGGTTACTTTACTGTAAAACTACCTTGTCACTAATATTTGAATTCCCCTTCCTTTTAGGGTACAATGGTAGAAATGAATTTTTGAGAGGAACAGAATGAAAAAACTAGCAACCCTTCTTTTACTGTCCACTGTAGCCCTAGCCGGATGTAGCAGCATCCAACGTAGTCTGCGTGGCGATGATTATGTGGATTCCAGCCTTGCTGCTGAAGAAAGTTCTAAGGCTGCCGCCCAATCTGCCAAGGACTTAAACGATGCTTTAACAAATGAGAATGCCAACTTCCCTCAACTTTCTAAGGAAATTGCCGAAGATGAAGCCGAAGTCATTCTCCACACAAGTCAGGGCGACATCCGCATTAAACTCTTTCCTAAACTTGCTCCTCTAGCAGTTGAAAACTTCCTCACTCATGCCAAAGAAGGCTACTATAACGGGATTACCTTCCACCGTGTCATCGATGGCTTTATGGTCCAAACTGGAGATCCAAAAGGAGATGGTACAGGTGGTCAGTCTATCTGGCATGACAAGGATAAGACAAAAGACAAGGGAACTGGTTTCAAAAATGAGATTACTCCTTATCTCTATAACATCCGTGGGGCTCTTGCGATGGCTAATACTGGTCAACCAAACACCAATGGTAGCCAGTTCTTCATCAACCAAAACTCTACAGATACCTCTGCTAAA
Organism: Streptococcus sp. 714; assembly: GCF_013277115.1. GTDB lineage: Bacteria > Bacillota > Bacilli > Lactobacillales > Streptococcaceae > Streptococcus. The sequence continues at coordinate 23,050 of NZ_VMMH01000013.1, read as the reverse complement.
CTCCCTACAAGCAAGTATCCAAAGAAAATCATCGAAGCCTACAAAGAAGGTGGAAACCCTAGTCTAGATGGCAAGCACCCAGTCTTTGGCCAAGTCATTGACGGTATGGATGTTGTAGATAAGATTGCAAAAGCCGAAAAAAATGAGAAAGACAAACCAACGACTGCTATTACTATCGATAGCATCGAAGTGGTGAAAGACTACGATTTTAAATCTTAAAAATCTAAAAAATACAGTACCCACATTCGGTACTGTATTTCTTTTATATTCATTTTAAGTTAGCTTGTTAAAATCCCAGATTTGGTCCATCCAACCTTCATAAAAGTCTGGTTCGTGGCAGACCATAAGAATAGACCCCTTGTATTCTTTAAGAGCGCGTTTGAGTTCATCCTTGGCATCCACATCCAGGTGGTTAGTCGGCTCGTCCAGCACTAAAACGTTGTTTTCACGATTCATCAAGAGACAGAAACGAACCTTGGCTTGTTCCCCACCTGACAAGACCTGAATTTGGCTTTCAATATGCTTGGTTGTCAAACCACAACGGGCAAGGGCTGCACGAACTTCTGCTTGGTTAAGTGCAGGAAAGGCATTCCAGACAGCCTCTAGTGGTGTTTGACGATTGCCTCCTTCTACTTCCTGCTCAAAGTAGCCAAGTTCTAGGTAGTCACCGCGTTCAACTTCCCCAGCGATTGGCGGGATAATTCCCAAAAGAGACTTCAAGAGAGTTGTTTTCCCGATACCATTTGCTCCGATAATGGCAACCTTTTGATTGCGTTCGAAGGTAAGATTTAAAGGCTTAGTAAGAGGTCGGTCATAACCAATCTGCAAATCCTTAGCTTGGAAGATAAAGCGCCCAGGTGTACGAGCTGGTTTAAAATCAAAGGATGGTTTTGGTTTCTCACTTTGCAGTTCGATAATATCCATCTTGTCGAGTTTCTTCTGACGAGACATGGCCATATTTCTGGTTGCAACACGCGCTTTATTACGAGCGACAAAGTCCTTGAGATCTGCAATCTCTTTCTGCTGACGTTCATAAGCTGCCTCCAACTGAGATTTCTTCATGGCATAAACTTCTTGGAACTGGTAGTAGTCACCAGAGTAACGCGTCAACTGTTGATTTTCCACATGATAGACAATATTAATAACATCATTTAGGAATGGAATATCGTGTGAAATGAGGACAAAGGCATTTTCATAGTTTTGGAGATAGCGCTTGAGCCAGTCAATATGCTCAGCATCCAAGTAGTTAGTCGGCTCATCCAAAAGCAAGATATCGGGCTTTTCAAGGAGGAGTTTGGCCAAAAGAACCTTGGTTCTTTGCCCACCTGACAAAGAAGTTACATCCGTATCCATGCCAAAGTCCATGACACCAAGGGCACGCGCCACTTCATCAATCTTAGCATCCAAGGTATAGAAATCACGACTCTCCAGACGGTCTTGGAGTTCGCCAACTTCTTCCATGAGAGCATCAACATCCGCTCCGTCTTCAGCCATTTCCATATAGAGGTCATTGATACGGGCTTCAGCTTTGAATAGCTCATCAAAGGCTGTACGGAGAACATCACGAACAGATTGGCCTTCAGCAAGGACTGAGTGTTGGTCCAGATAGCCAGCAGCCACATATTTAGACCACTCTACCTTTCCTTCATCTGGCAACATCTTACCAGTCACAATACTCATAAAGGTTGATTTCCCTTCACCATTGGCACCGACTAGACCGATATGTTCTCCCTTGAGGAGACGGAAGGACACATCTTCAAAAATTGCACGGTCACCAAAACCGTGACTCAGATTTTTAACTTCTAAAATACTCATTTTAATTCCTTATCTTGTTTTTATGTAATTGTTTATAGAGGAGCCAAGCCAAATAGCCACCCAAGGTATTGGTCCACAAATCATCAATCTCAAAGACGCGATTGAAATCAAAGAAAAAATCTAAGACTAACTGCGTACACTCAATTCCAAGACTCACTAGAAAACTGAAAAAAAGAACTCTTTTTGTTTTCCTTAAATTTGGAAAGAGATAAAGGAGTTGGAAAATCAGAGGAAAAAGCAAGAAGACATTGAGGATATTTTGTAAAAAAATCCAATATAATTGTCCCATATCACCCACTTCACCCAGTTTCCAAAGAGAATTGAAAGGAGTCAAAAGAAAAACCAGGCGATCAAGATGCTGAATACCTGGAGTTTCCACTCCCACGGGAGAATGTTCTTGAGGAGTAAAACAAAAGTAGACGATACAAATGCTATAGAAAATGACTCCCAAGACCAAAATATGATTATGAGTTTTCTTCATCATTAAGGATTGACTGCTGCGACTGCTTTCTGGCGGTCACGTTTCATTGTATTAGAACGCAATTGTCCACAAGCTGCATCAATATCAGTTCCATGCTCTTGGCGAACAACACAGTTAACCCCTTTTTTCTTAAGCGTATCATAGAAGGCCATCACGCGCTCTTTAGGACTGCGGCTATATTGGTCATGCTCACTAACTGGGTTATAAGGAATCAAGTTTACATAAGACAATTTCTTGATATTCTTGAGCAATTCAGCCAATTCCAAGGCTTGTTCTACACCGTCATTAACTTCATTGAGCATGATGTATTCAAATGTCACACGACGGTTGGTTGTTTCGATATAGTACTCAATAGCAGCAAAGAGTTTTTCAATTGGAAAGGCACGGTTAATCTTCATGATGCTTGAGCGCAATTCATTGTTGGGTGCGTGAAGGGAAACGGCAAGATTGACCTGAACCCCTTCATTAGCAAAGTCACGAATTTTATGGGCCAAACCTGAGGTTGAAACCGTGATGTGACGAGCTCCGATTGCCATTCCCTTATCATCATTGATAGTACGAACGAAATTCAAGACATTATTGTAGTTATCAAATGGCTCACCGATTCCCATAACAACGATATGGCTGACGCGTTCGTCCTGACCACGCTCATCAAAGTATTTCTGAACCAGCATGATCTGCGCTACGATTTCCCCATTATTGAGGTCACGTTGTTTCTTAATCAAACCAGAGGCACAGAAGGTACAACCGATATTACAGCCGACCTGAGTGGTCACACAGACTGACAAACCATAGTGCTGTCTCATCAGTACTGTCTCAATCAGCATTCCATCTGGCAATTCAAAAAGATATTTAACTGTCCCATCAGCAGACTCTTGAACGATTCGCTGTTTCAAGGGATTGACCACAAACTGGTCATTGAGCTTAGCAATCAAATCCTTGGAAAGGTTGGTCATTTCTTCAAATGACTGCACACGTTTACGGTAGAGCCATTCCCAGATTTGATCTGCACGGAATTTCTTTTCTCCCTGCTCCAATACCCATTCCTGCATGGTTTGACGTGTTAAACTATAAATTGACGGTTTCATTTCTTCTCCTTATTCTCTACTCACTTCTGACGAATGACAAAATGACGTTGTCCCTTGTCCTCTTTCTGAGAATGCTGGTCTTTCTGACGACGTCTATTTTTCTTATCTGCATTCGGTTTTCGTTTGGTTTGAGTCGGTTTCTTTCCTTTTCTAGAAGGTGTCTCTTCTTCCTTCTTACGCATTTTCTTGTCAAATGATGCTCGCTTAGGGGCTTCATTTTCTAGGACAAAATAGGCACAACCATAACTGCAATACTCTAAAAGATAGTCTTGTAAACGACTGATTTTTTCAATATTTTCCTCTGTTCGGTCATCCTTGTAAAAACCTCGTAGGCGAAGCTGTTCATTACTCCAGTCCCCAACGATATAATCAAACTTGGTTAAGACTTCTGAAAAACGCTGATTAAAAGTCGTCACATCAAAGGCATCCTTGATATTTTCAACCAAGGAAAAAGCTATCCCTTCAGTTTCAACCTTGTCCCCATGTAAATGAAACTCAGGACCAGGAAACTTGTTATAGTTGTATAATTCAGGTGCAATTTCTTTTCGCATAGATATCCTTTTTCCACGATTACTTAATACTTTATTCTACCATAATTTCTAGCACTTAGCACGTTTCTCATAAAAATGAAAAAAGTCTGACGATTTTGTCAGACTCGAATCATATAACCTAAAAAAGAGAAGAACAATTCTTCCCTCCATATACCATTATTTAGCAGCTGCGTACAATTCATCTACTTTGTTCCAGTTGATCACTGAGAAGAAAGCTTTGATGTAGTCAGGACGCACGTTGCGGTATTTCACATAGTAAGCATGTTCCCAAACATCCAAGCCCAAGATTGGTTTTTTGCCTTCTGAGATTGGTGTGTCTTGGTTTGCTGTTGAAGTCACTTCAAGTTTACCCTCTTTGTTAACAACCAACCATGCCCATCCAGAACCGAAACGAGTTGTTGCTGCTGCAGTGAAGGCTGCTTGGAAGTCTTCAAATGAACCAAATGTTGCATCGATTGCTGCTGCAAGTTCTGCTGATGGAGCTGTTTTTTCAGGAGTCATCAATTCCCAGAAAAGAGCGTGATTCAAGTGTCCACCACCATTGTTGATAAGTGCTTGACGGATATCAGCTGGGATAGATTCTACATCAGCAAGCAAGGCTTCAAGGTCTTCACCGATTTCAGGGTGTTTTTCAAGAGCTACATTAGCATTGTTGACATAAGTTTGATGGTGTTTGTCATGGTGCAAGTGCATTGTTTCCGCATCGATGTATGGTTCCAAAGCGTCGTATGCATATGGAAGATCTGGTAAGATAATAGCCATCTGTAATACCTCTTTTTCTTTCTATATGAAAATGATAACGCAAACATTCACTTTTTTCAAGTTTTTTGCTTGTTTTTTGCTTATAGATGAAGAAAGCACTGAGATACTTTCGAATAGAATAAGCAAATCAACAAGAAACCCACGACAAGATAATCCTGATGCGGGTTGTAGTTTCAAAAAAGTATCAATTGACCTGACTAGCAATCTGTAAGAGTGCCTTTTCAAAAAGGAAACCTTTTTCATAAAGACCTGTTTTAATCTGATAGTCTGTCTCAATCAAGTAGGAAATAACTTGCTTCAAAAAGCTCAAGGAAAGTCCTCTCGCATCTCTCAGCGCAAACTTGATTTGATAGGGATTAGGATTGCGCCCTAGATAACTACCTAGACTACTTGCAATCTGCGATTCTGTTTGGCCAGACTCCGCCAAAATCTTCACCTGAGTAAAAATCCGAAATTGTCCTAGCATGACTGCAATCAACTTGATTTCGTCTTCCCCTTGCAAGGTCAAGTCTCTAACCAAGTCGCGCGCCTGATCCATCTTTTTAGTCAGAATAAACTGAGTTAAATCAAAAATATTATCCTGTAAGGTCTTGGGAATAGCGTTGACAATATCCTCTTCCTCTATAACAGAATCCGCCTTATAGGACTGTAAAAAGAGCAGATTTTTCTGGATTTCGCTAAATTGAAAACCAGATTTGATAAGTAGATTTTCAAAGGATTGCCCCACAAACTGCAGACCTTGTTTCTGGCTCCACTTTTGGAAATACTGGCACAATTCTTGTTCTTTGGCTTCTACTGCGTCAAAAACCTTGGCATCACGCTTAAGTAATTTAACCAACCGTCTCTTGCTATCCAGTTTTCCTTCCGCAAAGATCAACAACTTGGTTGTTGGCGAAGGGTTATCAAGGTATTCTTCAAACGACTTGAGTTCATCATCTGTTAAAAAGCGTTTCTTGGCTGTTGTGATATCAACAAAATGGTCTAATATCACGATTTTCTCAGCCGCAAAGAAAGGAAGACTGACCAACTCCAGTTCCACATCCTTGTAGACCACTTCTTTCATATCAAAGTAGGCAAAGTTGAGGTCGGCAGAATCATACCCAATCTGTTTCAACACTTGACTCTTCATCACTTCAAACTGGCCCTGATCTATGCCTGTAAAAAGGCTCAGACTCGGTAAATTTGATAAAGTCAACTTCTGGCTTTCTTCAATAGCTAGCATCTTCTCTCCTTTCTTCTGATTTTTCAATTTAATTTAGTCAATATAGCGCAATTTTCCACGGAAATCTTCTAGGCTCTCGTACCCTTTTTCCGCCATGATTGCTTTTAGTTCATTGGTAATACGTTCGAAGGCACCGACACCTTCTTTGTGAAGGGTGGTTCCCACCTGTACCATACTAGCACCACAGAGGATGTGTTCAAAGGCATCTCGACCAGTCAGAACGCCACCTGTTCCGATGATTTGGATTTGAGGATTTAAACGTCGATAAAAAGCATGAACATTGGCTAGAGCAGTCGGTTTGATGTATTCTCCACCAATTCCACCAAAACCATTCTTAGGCCGAATAACGACAGACTCATCTTCTATATAAAGACCATTCCCGATAGAGTTAACACAGTTGACAAACTTGAGCGGGTACTTGTTGAAAATAGCAGCTGCTTGATCAAAGTGAACAATATCAAAATATGGTGGCAATTTAATTCCAAGAGGTTTGGTAAAGTAGGCAAATACTTCTGACAAAATTCGGTCAGTTGTCTCAAAATCATAGGCAATCTGAGGTTTACCTGGAACATTTGGACAAGAAAGGTTTAGCTCAGTCAGACCACGAAATTCACTCTCTTGAACTCTTTTCAAGATGGTATGTGTTTCTTCTGGAGACATGCCAACTAAAGATAAGAAGAAAGTTCGGTTTGGTTCTTTTTCCTGTAAGTCCAAAAGATAGTCCAGATAATAATCTAAGCCATTATTTGGCAAGCCCATGGAGTTGATAGAACCAAGTGGAACATCCTGATAACGTGGTTCAGGATTTCCCTGACGAAAGTCCAAGGTCGCTGTCTTCGTGACAAAGGTTCCTGCCACTGAGTTTTTAACCCCCTCTAGCTCTTCTATCGTCATACAAGCCACACCTGCTGCATTCATCAAGCAATTGTCAAACGCAAAACCAGCAATTTGTGTTTTCGTTGATACCATGATTCTGATCCTCCAGATTCCTTTTATTGCTAATATTATACCATATTTTCACATTTTCTCTTTTAGAAAGACATTTCCAAGAAAAACGTTCGTATTTTTATAGATTTTCAAAAAGTCCCAAAACTAAATTGATAGAATTTTTAGAAAATTTTTGTTTTTCTCTTTACAGTTAAAAAAAATTCTGCTATAATGACACACATAATTAAATTAGAATTTAAGGAGAACGATATGACATCTGCTAAAGAATATATCCAAAGCGTGTTTGAAACTGTAAAAGCTCGTAACGGGCACGAGGCTGAATTCCTCCAAGCTGTTGAAGAATTTTTCAATACTTTGGAACCTGTATTTGAAAAACACCCTGAGTATATCGAAGAAAATATCTTGGCACGTATTACTGAGCCAGAGCGCGTGATTTCTTTCCGTGTTCCCTGGGTTGACCGTGATGGAAAAGTTCAAGTAAACCGCGGTTACCGTGTTCAATTCAACTCAGCTGTTGGACCATACAAAGGCGGACTTCGTTTCCACCCAACTGTAAACCAAGGGATTTTGAAATTCCTCGGATTTGAACAAATCTTTAAAAACGTCTTGACTGGACTTCCAATCGGTGGAGGTAAAGGTGGATCAGACTTCGATCCTAAAGGTAAAACAGATGCTGAAGTAATGCGCTTCTGCCAAAGCTTCATGACTGAATTGCAAAAACACATCGGACCATCACTTGATGTACCTGCTGGTGATATCGGTGTTGGTGGTCGTGAAATTGGTTACCTTTACGGTCAATACAAACGCCTTAACCAGTTTGATGCTGGTGTCTTGACTGGTAAACCTCTTGGATTTGGTGGTAGCTTGATTCGTCCAGAAGCAACTGGTTATGGTTTAGTTTACTACACTGAAGAAATGCTTAAAGCTAACGGCAACAGCTTTGCTGGTAAGAAAGTGGTTATTTCAGGTTCTGGTAACGTTGCTCAATACGCTCTTCAAAAAGCGACAGAACTTGGTGCAACTGTTATCTCTGTATCTGACTCAAATGGTTATGTCATCGATGAAAATGGTATCGACTTCGATCTTTTAGTAGATGTTAAAGAAAAACGTCGTGCTCGTTTGACTGAGTATGCTGCTGAAAAAGCAACTGCAACATATCACGAAGGTTCTGTATGGACTTACGCTGGAAACTATGACATTGCTCTTCCATGTGCTACTCAAAACGAAATCAACGGTGAAGCAGCTAAACGATTGGTTGCTCAAGGCGTTATCTGTGTATCTGAAGGTGCTAACATGCCAAGTGACCTTGATGCCATCAAAGTTTACAAAGAAAATGGTATCTTCTACGGACCTGCAAAAGCTGCCAACGCTGGTGGTGTAGCCGTTTCAGCCCTTGAAATGAGCCAAAATAGCCTTCGCCTCTCATGGACTCGTGAAGAAGTTGATGGACGTCTCAAAGATATCATGACAAACATCTTCAACACAGCTAAGACAACTTCAGAAACATATGGTCTTGATAAAGACTACCTTGCAGGAGCAAACATTGCTGCCTTTGAAAATGTAGCAAATGCTATGATCGCACAAGGTATTGTTTAATTAGTCGATACATCCTATCGGAGGACAAATGATGAACTTACGGCCGATGGAAGTAAGAGACAATTCAGCTGTAGCGCAGCTCATTCGAGCTAGCCTAGAAGAATTCGGGCTTGACAAACCAGGAACTGTCTACTTTGATTCTCATCTAGATCATTTGGCCAACTATTATCAACAGCAAGAGAGAGCATCTTACTTTGTTCTGGAAGATGAAGGTCAGCTGGTTGGCTGCGGTGGCTTTGCACCTGTGTCCGATAAGATTGCTGAATTACAAAAACTGTATGTCACTAAAAATAGCCGTGGCAAAGGTTATTCCAGCAGGTTGATAAAGCGGATATTCCAGGAAGCCCGCTTAGCTGGTTATGAACAGCTTTATCTAGAGACCTCTACTGAACTGGCTACGGCTGTGGCCATCTATCAACACTATGGTTTTACAGCATTGCAACAACCACTTTCTAACGCCGCCGGCCACCCAGCTATGAATATCTGGATGATAAAATCCCTCTTATCAGATGAATAGATGGCAGTATACTAATGTAGCAAACGCTATGATTGCCCAAGGTATTGTTTAAAGATACAAAAACTCCTCAATCGCTTTGATTGGGGAGTTTTATGTTGAATTCAAAAAACGCACCATTAACAGTGAGTTTTAACATCAGAATTTATTTTACTTTCATTAGGGCAGATGACAAACATTCAACAATCTCATCAACCACTTCATCTATGTTTATAGTTCCTTCATCATTCAACATCATGGGAATAAGATAAGAAAAACTCAATGCTAAAATATAGCGAACAATTCTTTCATTTGACCAATCTCGGATAACACCATTTTCTTTAAACTGATTCAGAACTGGGCTAATTGGTTCTATTATAGATTGAACAATAATATTTCCTAACTGGATAGAAAGATTTTTATCAATAAAAGAACGCCCCAAGAGAATTTTAACATGCATTTGATTCTCCTGAATGAAAAAGAGCCTATCTCTAACAATACTTTTTAAAAAGAAGGGAAAAGTTTCTTGATCTACTGTGAGTTTCTTTTCTGAGAAATCTTCAATCACTTCTGGAATAACCTGTTCTAGAAAAGTAGATAAAATGGCTTCTAAAATACCTTCCTTTGTTTTAAAGTAACTAAAAACCGTTCCTTCTGACACTCCAGCTCGTTCGGCAATAAGGCTGGACGTTGTATTTTCAAATCCAATCTCTGAGAATAATTTTAAGCTTGATAATAATACTCGACGTTGTTTTAAGCTCAAGTTGCTAACTTCTAACGTCTGAGCATACTTTTGTTCTAAACTTTCCATCGCTAGCACCTCTCTTCTACTCTCTTACTTTTACAACTTTTTTGCCTCGACTGTGTCCCATTTTCAGACTACGATAGGCTTCTCTAACTGACTTTAGAGAAAAGTCATACACTTGATCAATTTTCAGCTGAACCTTCCCGTCTAAGACCATTTCAGATAAAGTGCTAAAATCATCGTATGTAGAATGTCTAGGACCAGTAAACTGAGCACCTTTTATCATAACATAGGGTGAAGGTACTAATGTCCCAATAGCTGTTCCCTTCAAACCTAAACTAAAAGCCAATCTAACATAATCAGATCCATAACAATCCAAAAATTTTGTAATAGGCCTTGGACTAGCTGATAGAAGAGCCTTCTTGATGTTCTCTTCGTAACTTACTGGTATGGCACCTAAAGACTTCAGATACTCTGCATTTTTCTTACTTGCTATTCCAATCACTGTCGCCCCCTTAGCAACTGCATACTGTACCGCAATACTTCCAATACCTCCTGCTGCAGCTGAAATAACAACAGTATCTCTTGAATTTAAACCGATTCTTCTAAAAGCCCCACCCACAGTTAGAGAAGCTACTCCCATAGTAGCTGCGTGAGTCATGTCGATCATCTCTGGTTTCAATACAATTTCTGATTCATTGACACAAATTTCTGTTGCTAAAGCTCCCCTCTTAGTTCCCAAACCAGGATCGCTAATCATTGTTCCAAACACCTTATCTCCTACTGAAAACCTAATTACTTCATTTCCAACTTCTGTAATAACTCCAGAAAAATCTCTCCCCACACCTCTTGGAAATAAAGATGATTTAGATTCAAACCAACGACTTGGTTTCCTTAATTTCGTCATAAAAGATAAAAATCGAAGGGGTTTCGCTCCCTCAAAAGTTTTATAATCAATAGGATTTAAACCAACAGCATGAACTTCTACTCTCACCTGATTTACATCCAAGGCTGTAGAGTCGATCTTCAGCAAATCCAAGACCTCTTCGTTACCGAAACGACTGTACTCTATTGCTTCAACAACCATTTTCTTTACTCCTTAATTTCACAAAAATTGAGTGAACACTCATTTTTATAAATTATACTCTTAATTTGTAAAAAAATCAATATTATCGTTTGATAACGATTTATGACATGATATAAATATCCATCATTTGGGTTTACCAATATGATTCTTTCAATCTAACTCTCCTCACTTTTAAAGATTCCTTGCCCTTTTTTGCCCCTTCTCGAACAAAAAGAAAAACCGCTACTCCTAAGAATAGCGGTTTAATCATGTTTTTAAGCTACTAATGTAGTTGCCCTATTATTTAAGAGTAACTGAAGCTCCAGCTTCTTCCAATTTAGCTTTGATTTCTTCAGCTTCTGCAGTTGCAACGCCTTCTTTAACAAGTGCTGGTGCACCGTCAACAAGTTCTTTAGCTTCTTTAAGACCAAGACCAGTGATTTCACGTACAACTTTGATAACGCCAACTTTTTTGTCGCCTGCAGATGTCAATTCAACGTCGAATGAATCTTTAGCAGCACCAGCGTCAGCAGCACCAGCTGCAGCAACAGCTACAGGAGCAGCTGCAGTTACACCAAATTCTTCTTCGATAGCTTTTACAAGGTCGTTCAATTCAAGGATTGAAGCTTCTTTAATTTCAGCAATAATGTTTTCAATGTTCAATGCCATTGTTATTTCCTCCAAATATGTTTTTAAATTTATAATAGATTTTTCGTAGCTAGGCTACGCTGCGTAGCTTAAAATTAAGCTGCGTCTTCTTTGTTGTCTGCAACCGCTTTGACTGCAAGAGCAACGTTGCGCACTGGCGCTTGAAGTACAGAAAGGAGCATAGAAAGAAGTCCTTCGCGGTTTGGAAGAGTTGCAAGAGCAAGAATCTCTTCTTTAGATGCGACAGCGCCTTCGATTGCACCACCTTTGATTTCAAGTGCTTCAGCGTTTTTAGAAAAGTCGTTCAAGATTTTCGCTGGTGCGATAACATCTTCGTTAGAAAATGCTACTGCAGATGGTCCAACAAATACTGATGCAAGTTCTTCAAGACCAGCTTTTTCAGCTGCACGACGCAAGATTGAGTTTTTAATGACTTTATACTCAACTTCGTTTCCACGAAGCTCACGACGAAGAACTGTATCTTGCTCAACTGTTAAACCACGAGCGTCTACAACGACGATAGATGCAGCAGCTTTCATTTTCTCAGCTACTACGTCAACTAGTTCCGCTTTTTTAGCAATAATTGCTTCACTCATTAGTGTGTTCACCTCCGTAATTATTTTGCTTGGGGAAATTTTTCCAAAAGAAAAACGCGCCCAAACCTAGACACGAAAGTACAATACGCTTCTTTTTACATGATACGTTTTGTCCTCGGTAGGATACTTATGAGTCGAGCTCCCCTACTGTCTTAGGCAGTTTTTTCAAACCGTATATAAGTATAGCATAGTCAAAAAAAGAATGCAAGATTTTTGCAAACTTTTTTTAAAATTTTTTCGTGATTTTTCTTTTAAAGTTCTACTGTCAGTACTTGACCTTGCTTAACAACCTGTTCTCCGGCAATATAGACATCATCAACATCACTAGATTTGACTGCATAGACAAGGTGAGAAAGCATATTTTCCCGGGGTTGGAGATGGATTTTCCCTTGTGGTTGAATGACTAGGAAATCAGCCTGCTTGCCAACTTCTAGACTACCAATCTCTTCATCCATTCCCAACACCTTAGCTCCTTCGATTGTCAGAGCCTTGAGAACTGTTTCGATAGGAAATTGACTGGCATCTCCACTTTTCATCTTCTGAAGAAGGGCTGCAGTCCTTCCTTCCTCAAACATATCTAGATTGTTATTGGAAGCAACCGAGTCTGTCGCAATTCCGACTGCTACTCCTGCTTTTTGCAGTTGAATGATAGGAGCGATTCCTGAGGCCAGTTTGAGGTTACTGATAGGATTGTGGGCGATAGCCACTTGAGAGGTTGCCAAACGTTCAATTTCTCTCTCGTTTAATTCGACCCCGTGAGCAAAGACAGACGGATGATCTAAGTAACCCAATTCTTCTAGAAAGGCGAGGGGGCGTTTGCCGTAGCGTTTCAGGAGAATTCCTGACTCCTCCTTGGTCTCCGCCACATGGATATGGATGGGAATGTCAAATTCTTCTGCCATATCCAGGCTTCCCTCCAGCAAGTCTCTACTACAGCTGTAGGGAGAATGTGGGGCTACCATCACCTTGAAATTTGGATTTTCATATCCTATGATTTCCTCTATGATGTCACGTGTTCTGCTTATGGTCTCAGCAGTTGTTTCTGTCTCTGAAGAAAAGAGGGTCGGTGAGAAATAACAACGCATCTTAGAATCTTTCACTGCCTGATAAATTCTCTCAATATCCACACCATTGGGATTGTACATATCGTTAAAGGTTGTTGTTCCTGACTGGAGCATTTCTGTCAGAGCTTCTTTGACCGCTTTGGTAGTCATGTCTGGAGTAAACTCAGCTTCTGCAGGCCAGATATAATCATTAAGCCATTCATGGAGATTACTGTCATCCCGAATTCCTCGCAAACCTGTCATGGCAGAATGGGTGTGGCAATTGACCAAGCCAGGCATAATCCATGCTCCCTGATAGTCTATAATCTGCTCAGCTTGCTCTAAAATCTCTGGCTTCTCTTGACCGACATAGACAATTTGAGAATCCTTAACTGCTAAGATTCCATCCAAATAAACACGGAAATCTTGGTCACAAGTCACGATATTTACATGCTGATAGACTTTCATTCTAGGCTCCTTTTCTATAAGACAATTTACAGTGAATAATTTTTCTAGCTATTGTAACAAAAAAGTCACCCGAAGGCAACTTTTTTCGTCCATAAAATTTCAAAATAGAAAGGACTATTCAGAGCTAAAAGCTGCTGCTTGCTGCATTTGGTAATACTTGCCCTTTCTATCCATAAGATCCTGATGATTGCCATGCTCCACAATGTCACCATCCACCAAGACAAGAATCAAATCCGCATCCTGAATGGTTGACAAACGGTGAGCAATGATAAAACTTGTGCGCCCCTTCATGAGTTTAGCAAAGGCATCCTGAACTAGCACTTCTGTCCGTGTATCGATGGAAGAAGTCGCCTCGTCTAAGATGAGAATCTTGGGAATAACCAGAAAGACTCGGGCAATGGTCAAGAGCTGGGCTTGACCAACAGAGAGAGATTCTCCAGCATTTTCTAACTTGGTATCGTATCCCTGTGGCAACTGTTGGATGAAAAAGTCTGCGTTAGCTGCTTTGGCAGCAGCAATCACTTGCTCCCGACTGGCATCAGGATTTCCAAAGGCAATATTGTCATGAATAGTCCCTTGCTTGAGCCAGGTCTCCTGGAGTACCATCCCAAACTGCTGTCTTAATGATGCTCGGGTATAGTCGTAAATGGAACGACCATCTAACAAGATATCTCCCGAGTTAATAGGATAAAAACGCATGAGAAGATTGATAAGAGTTGATTTTCCAGCTCCTGTCGGACCAACGATGGCCACCTTGCTACCAGCTGGGATATCGATAGACAAATCCTTAATCAAAATATTTTCAGGATGGTAGCCAAAAGAGACCTGTTTAAAGGAAATAGCTCCCTTGACTTGGTCACTGGTCAAGACTTCCTTGCCTGTTTCAGCTACCTCAGAGCTTTCTAAGATCGCATAGACGCGCTCTGCGCAAGCGAGAGCACTTTGCAACTCGGCTAGAACTGAAGAAATATCGTTAAAGGGCTTGGTATACTGCTGAACATAGTTCAAAAAAGTCACTAAACGACCGATGGTCAAGGTTGAACCCATCATGATACGATAAGCTCCTACTCCAGCAAGAAGAGCGTAAATGAGAGCGTTGACAAAGCGAGTCGAAGGATTAACCGTTGAAGAATAAAAAATGGCCGACTGCGAATAGCCTGCGTAGTTTCCATTAGCCTCACGCAGTCTTTTGATAAACTCTTCCTGAGCATTGAAAGACTGGATAATGGTCTGCTGGCTAAGCGATTCTTCAATCAACTGAGTTTGAAGCCCTCTGGTCTCTGTTTGCTTCTGGAAGAGATGATAAGATTTCTTGGCAATAAAGCGTGAAATCACCATAGACAGTGGGGTTAACAACAAGACCAAGAGGGTCATGAGGAGATGAATTTGAAGCATGGCTAGAATACTAACCAAAATCATCAAGACACCAATGAAAAATTGGTTAAAAATCATGGTCAAGCCAGCTGCCAACTGTTCTATGTCCGTGGTTACACGACTGACCATCTCCCCACTTCCTTGTCGATCGACAAAAGCAATCGGTAAACGATGAAGCTTATGGATGATTTGCTCTCGCAAGTCTTTGGTATAAGAGAAGATTAGACGATTATAAAGAAGAGGATTGGCCCATTGTACCAGAGTATTTCCTATGACTACAAAGAGCATCTGGAGGAAAATCTTCCAAAAAACTGGTGAAGAACCAGTCACCAGGACTTGATCTATGACCTGCCCAATCAAGATAGGTAGGTAAATTGATAAGCCAACTTGGGCAATAGTTCCTAGAAAGGCTAGGAAAAGGAGGAAGGGATGGCTGGCTAAATCTATGGCCAAACGTGTGAGCGTCTGGTTTGCAGTTTGTCGTTTCATGCTAGTCCTCCTTTACATGTTGGGATGCATTGATTTCGCGATAGACTTGACTAGTCTTTATCAAATCCTCGTGCTTGCCGATAGCTAGGAGCTCACCTTTTTCCAAGAGGAGAATCTGGTCAGCCATCTGGAGTGTCGAAGTCCGTTGAGAAATCAAGATTAAGCTCGTATTTGGCATATTTTCTCGAATAGCTTTCAAGAGCTTGGACTCGGTGATGGTGTCGAGGGCCGAGGTCGCATCATCTAGGATGAGAAATGGAGCTTGGCGCAAAACTGCACGTGCGATAGACAGCCTTTGTTTTTGTCCACCTGAGAAATTTCGCCCTCCTGCCTCAACAGTGGCATCCAGGAGACCTTCCTTTTCACTGACAAAATCCTTAGCTTGCGCGATTTCCAAGGCTTGCCAGAGTTCTTGATCAGTCACTACTTGATTGAAACCCAAAGTCAAGTTTGAACGAATAGTTCCTTTAAAGAGTTCGACTTTTTGAGGCACATAGGAAATCCAAGACCGCCACTGCTCAAGATTACGAGGACTACGTCCATTTCGATAAAGGTCAATGCTTCCCTTGTCTGCTAGATAAAGTCCAAGTAAGACTTGCACCAAGCTTGATTTACCAGAACCCGTCCCCCCAATGATACCAAGGATTTGCCCTTGCTTCATATCAAAAGAAATGTCTCTCAGAGAAGGCTGGGCCGCATCAGGATAGGTAAAGGTCAATTCTTGAACTTGTAAAACCTGCTCGCTGGTAGCTTGCTTTTGTTCTAACTCTGAATGGATATCCTCTGGAGTTTCGGCAAAGACTTCCTCGATTCGCTTGGCTGAGATATAGGACTGGTTGAGAGAATTGATCAGCATAGCTAGCTTGACCAATTCCACCAAAATCTGCAAGAGATAATTGATAAGGGCAATGATAGCACCTTGGCTGAGCAATCCTCCTTGAATTGAAATATAGCCCTGCCAGATAATAACGAGGAGAGTTCCATTAACAATCAGATAGGTCAGGGGTGTTAATAAACTAGACCAGAAACCTGTTTTTTCTTGCAAACTGGCATAGACTTGGTTAAGGGTTTGAAAAATCTGTAACTCTCGTTTTTCTTGTCCAAAAGCACGAATAACCCGCATTCCTTGTAATTGCTGGCGCGTTTCTTGAACCAGTTGGTCCGTTTTCTTTCTCAGACTACTGTAGAGAGGATTGACCAGTCTAGAGAGCCCTACAATGACAATAGTCAAAATGACAACCATGATCAAAAACCAGAAAGTCAACTCAGCTGAGATTCGATAGGCCATAAAAATAGCACCAAAAACGATAATGGGCGCTCTCAAAAAGAGACGCAGGAATTGATTGATACCAGTCTGAATCTGGTAGGTATCAGAAGTCAAGCGAGTCACCAAACTCGAAGTTGTCAAGCGGTCTCTGCTGTCCTTGGGCAATGAAAGAATATGACGATAGAGGTCGTCTGTCAATTCTTTGGCAAATCCTACCGCTGCCTTGGCTGAGTAAAACTGAGCTACCAAGGCCACTACAACGCCAATCACTGCAAAGATAAGGAGCAGGCCAATCTGCATCCAGAGATGTCCTTGATCTCCCTTAGGCAAAGATTGGTCAACAATAGCAGCAATCACCATGGGAACCAAGAGTTCAAACACAGCTTCTAACAGCTTGAAAAGGGGGGCTAAAATCGATTCCTTAATGTAGGGTTTAAAGTAAGATAATAGGTGTTTCATAAATCCCTTCTATTCTTATTCTGAAAATGAAGAAAGTGGGAAGCACCCACCCTCTCTGTTTTATTTGTTTAAGTAAAGCAATAGATAGCCATATCCTGCTTTTTCCATCTCATCCTTGGCCACAAAGCGTAAGGAGGCAGAATTGATACAGTAACGAAGGCCACCTAACTCCCGAGGTCCATCTGTGAAAACATGACCCAAGTGAGCATTTCCTGACCGAGAACGAACCTCGATTCGCTCCATTCCATGACTTAAGTCCTCGTAGTAGTGAATCAATTCCTTGGAAATCGGACGGCTAAAACTTGGCCAACCACAACCTGAGGCAAACTTATCCTTGGCAAAAAAGAGTGGCTCACCTGTCGTGATGTCTACATAAATTCCCTCTTCAAAGGTTTGGTCATAGGCATTGCTAAATGGAGCCTCTGTAGCAGCTTCTTGGGTGACACGGTAGGATTCTTCAGTTAGGTTTTTCTTCAACACCTCTTGACTAGGCTTTTCATAGTTGGCTGCGTCAATCAATGGCTTCTCAGCATCCGTTACATCGATATGACAGTAACCCGAAGGATTTTTCTTGAGATAGTCTTGGTGGTAGTCTTCAGCTAAAATATAGTGGCGAACTTTCTCCACCTCTACTGCAATCTTTCGACCTAGCATACGCTCCTGCTCCTGCACCACTGTGTAGATAGCTGGTAAGTCTGCTTCATCCTGATAATAGATTCCCGTTCGATATTGGCGACCACGGTCATTCCCCTGCTGGTTAATAGACAAGGGATCAATGACTCGGAAATAATAAAGTAAAATCTCTCTGAGTGACACTGTCTTCTCATCATAAATCACTTGAACCGTCTCTGCATGGTCTGTTTCCTTGAGTAACTGATAATTAGTCGTTTCTACTTGCCCATTAGCGTAGCCAACACTGGTTTCTAACACTCCAGAAATACGTGAAAAATACTCCTCTAGACCCCAAAAACAACCACCTGCTAGATAAATTTCTGCCATCTTTATTTCTCCTTTATCAAGTTTTTAACTAATACTCTTCGAAAA
>NZ_VMMH01000013.1:0-4840 GCF_013277115.1 Streptococcus sp. 714 | reverse complement strand
TGCGGCTAGCTTCCTAGTTTGTTCTTTGATTTTCATTGAGTATAAACTTCTTTTCAAAAAAAGGATAGGAAGCCCTCTGGTCGAGAGTTTCCCCATCCTATCTTCTATTCTTTATTTTGCTTCTACACGGACACCTTGGGTATCAACTTTCAAATCATGCAGTTTGCCTTTGAAGGATTGCTTTTCCAATTCTGCTTTAATCGCCGGCATCTTGTCATGAGAGGCCAAGACCATCACTGTTGGTCCGGCACCAGAAAGGTAGGTTGCATAGGCACCATTTTCTTTGGCTACTTGCTTAATCGTCGCAAATTCTCTCACCAAGTCCTGACGATAGCGCTCGTGGAAGAGGTCTCCCTCGATTGCTTGCCCAGCTGTCACCATGTCTCCTGCCAACAAAGCAGCAACCGCCACATTGGCAATAGAACTGGCAGCAACAGCTTCTTTGTAGGACAATTTTTTAGGCAAGACACCGCGGCTATCGCGAGTGCGTAATTCATAGTTAGGAATGTAAGCTAGAAAATCACATTCTGGGAAGTCTGCCACAATCGCAGAGACTTGACCTTCAACGGAACTTGCAATAACGAGATTACCATAAATGGCTGGAGCCACATTGTCTGGATGCCCTTCAATCTTGGTTGCCAACTGCAATTTTTCATGGTCAGACAAGTTGAGCTGGCCCAATTGGTTGGCTAGTTCAATCCCAGCTACAATAACAGAGCTAGAAGAACCCAAACCACGCGCCAAGGGAACATCACTGGTCATTTTCAAGCGTCTAGGTTTCAAATCTGGTACAATCTGCAGGGCAATTTTGAGCAAGAGATTACGCTCGTCATGTGGAATCCATTTGCCAATCTGGTGTTCAATCAACCACTCATCTCGTTCTTCACAGACCTCAATTTGAAGATACTTGGTTACAGCTACACCGACCGAGTCAAAACCTGGCCCGATATTGGCACTAGTTGCAGGTACAATAATTTTCATCTTATTCTCCTAGCACCTTGAAGGTATTCAAGAGGTCGAATTCTGAAACCTTCTTCAATTCAGCTGAAACATTTTCAAGCTGGGCTTTATTAATCTTATGTGTGATGATAACGACACGTGCCTTATCACCTTCTTTACCATCTTGGAGGATTTGCTTGAAGGAAATATCTTGAGCGTTGAAGATTTCAGCCAATTTCAAGACCTGACCTTTTGAGTCTGGAGCCAAGATTGAGAAATAGTAGTTTGCTTTGACATCTTCTGGATTTGCCAAGACCAAATCACGGCTATATTCATTGAAGTCTTTACCAATCGTTCCATCATTCAAACGACGAACGATACGGACAATATCCGCCACAACACTTGTTGCTGTTGGTTTTTGACCCGCACCTGGTCCGTAGTACATAGACTCACCGATACCGATAGATTCCACAAAGACAGCGTTCATTACTCCATTCACACTAGCAAGTGGGTGCGCTTTGGGTAGGAAGGTTGGAGTTACTTCTGCAGCAATTCCTGAAGGAGTTTCCTCAATAGAACCAACCAATTTCACTACATAGCCAAGTTCTTGAGCTACAGCTACGTCTTCTGGTGTGATATTGCGGATTCCCTTGTGGGCTACATCGTCAAAGGCAACCTTCATGCCAAAGGCAAATTGACTCAAAATCACCATCTTGTAGGCTGCATCAATCCCATCTACGTCATTTGTCGGGTCACTTTCTGCAAATCCTAGTCTTTGTGCTTCCGCAAGAGCATCATCGTAAGACCAACCTTCTTCCACCATCTTGGTCATCATGAAGTTAGAAGTTCCATTGACTACACCCAATACGCGAGTGATTTTATCAGAAGCCAATGAATTTGCTAGAGTACGAAGAATTGGAATACCCCCAGCTACTGCTGCTTCGTAGTAAAGTGCTACCTTGTTAGCTTTAGCGATTTCTAGCAATTCTGCGCCATGGACAGCCAAAAGGTCCTTGTTGGCAGTAACAACATGTTTCCCAGCTTCCAAGGCACGAGTGATAAAGGTTTTAGCTGGTTCGATACGTCCCATCAATTCCACTACGATTGTAATGTCCTTGTCTGCTAAAATATCATCCACATTGGTTACAAAGTTAAAGTCATTCCCTGCTGCAAGCAAGCGATTCTTTTCATCTTCATCTTTGACCAATACTTTAGCAACTTCAATCTCTGAATGTGCTGATTGATTGATTTTTTCTCCATTTTCCTTTAGGAGGAAAGGCACACCACTTGCAACGGTACCAAATCCTAGTAAAGCAATTTTAACTGTCATGTTTGTCTCCTCGAAATTTTCTAATATAGCTATTATAACAGAATTTTATGAAAATTCCTATTATAGTAAATCACTATTTCAGTCTAGAAAAGAAAAAACGAATCAGACGATTCGCTCTCCTTAAAATATAGAAATAGCTTTCCAGAAATGATTATCCAATCTTTTGCAGATTTAGCACAGCATCGTGATTCATCAAGACTTGACCATACTCTTGCAAAACTGAGCGACTGATATCACTATCGTCCGCAAACTCGCGCATACGGGCCAACAGCCAAGCTGGATATGGACTTGGATGATTTTCAATATCTACTAAAATGGTCAAATAATAGCGCTCGTTCATTTTGTAGAGTTCAGAAGTTTCCATCTCAAAGGTCACTGTCTTGGCAAAAGCCACTAAATCAGCCAACTTAGCAAAAGAAAGGATGTAGTAGATGTAAGGCTCTTTCTTTCCTTCAACTTCTTGTTCAGCCTGCTCTTGCTCTTCTTCCTTAGCTTCGACTTGCTCTAGAGATTGAATCGCTTCGATATCATCCTTGGTTTTGTCTGCGATGCTTTTTTCCAAGGTTTTGATAAATTCATCTGGCGACATTTGAGCCAATTCTTCCATATCTGGTAAATCCGATAAGTCTTCAAAATCTAGATTTTGGTCAATCTTTGATTTTGTTACAAAAACATCTACCTTATCAGGTTTTGGAGTCACACGGAAGCTCAACATACCTGTATCTAGAAAGCTATCAGGCATCTCTAACTCATCCAAGATAGCATAAAAGAACTCTTCTGTTTTTTCTTGAGGCACGAGAAAGTCAGCAATCTCCATGCCACGATCCATCAAATCCTCTAAAGACATCGTGATTTTCAAAGTTGTATCACTAATTTGTTTCATTTTCATTGCTAGTAACCTCATACTTTCAGTTCTATCTATTATACTAGATTTTTAAGATTTTATCAAAAGAATGAAGCGAGAATGTGATATAATACTAGAGACTATTTTACAATACAAGAAAGTACAATGAAGAATATAAAAGTTAATGCACTGGCTAGCTTGCTAGTCAATGTTCTCAATATCGTTTTTCCTCTGATAACCAATCCTTATCTGACGCGGATTCTCAGCAAATCCAACTACGGTTATTTCAATACCGCAAATACCTAGGCTAGCTTTGTCATTCCTTTAGCTGCCTTTGGGATATACAATTACGGAATTCGAGCTATCAGTAAGGTCAAGGACGATAAGAATAAAATCAACTATGTCTTTTCTAAGTTGTTTTATATTTCTGTTTTCACTTCTCTCCTGACGACTGGTATCTACTTCCTCTTTATCTTCTTTGACACCAGCATTGAGAACCTGAAAGTCCTTTACTACATCCTCGGAGCTCAAGCACTCTTCCAATTCCTCAATATCGAATGGATGAACGAAGCTTATGAAAATTATGCATTCATCTTATACAAAACATTGGTTATTCGCATTGCCATATTGATTGCTATCTTCACCTTTGTAAAAACTCCAAATGATATCGTACCTTATGCAATCATCATGAGTGCAACGACAATTCTCAACTATCTACTCAGTTTTCTCTGGATTAAACGAGAAGTTTCCTTTGTTAAGATTGGTCTTGTCGAATTAGTCAAAGCATCCAAACCACTCTTGACCATGTTGCTTCTAGCTAATGCCAATATGCTCTATACCTTACTTGATAGAATGTTTATCACCAAAGGGCCTGATGAAAACTACATTTCTTATTACACTATTGCTTCCAGCATCGTCATGTTGATTGCCAGTGTTCTGAATGGAACTATCAACGTCAGTATTCTACGTCTCGGCTACTATCTCGGTAAGAAAGACTACGAATCTTATAAAAACCTTCTGAATCAAGGAGCTGCCCTCTTTTATTTCCTTATCATTCCAACTAGTATTGGGATTATGGTATTAGGAAACTACTCTGCAGTCATCTACTCTTCTGAAAAATACCTTGAAGCAGGTATTGTGACTAGTGTCTTCACCTTTCGTACTATCATTTGGGCCATTGAGTTAATCCTTGGTAAACAAATTATCTTCATCAACGACCACGAAAATCGTTTAACAGCCTTTTACTTTATTGGTGGTGATGCTAATATCCTACTCAACAGTCTCTTGTATTTCAATAATATTTTTGCACCAGAGTACTACATTGCTACTACTGTTATTGCAGAAACTGTAGTTGTTCTACTAGAAATTTACTTTATCCAGAAACATCATCTGCTTGACTTAAAAAAAATCTTTACTGCTTTAACACGCTATACTATTGTATCCCTTGGATTCATCCCAATCTATTTTGCGTTTAAATTCCTTTTCCAAATCAACTCATTTACAGTCAACCTCAATATGATACTCATGGTACTCTCTACTGTAACAGCTTGCGGTATCTATTATCTCTTGACGCTATTTCTTACCAAAGATAAAACACTCCACTATGCACTCAATCTTGCTCTTGCTAAGATTAGAAGAAATTAAAAGAATCCCCTGCTAATAGACTATTCTACTAGCAGGGGATTTTCTCATTATTCCTTTTCTTTCTG
Organism: Streptococcus sp. 714; assembly: GCF_013277115.1. Classification (GTDB taxonomy): domain Bacteria; phylum Bacillota; class Bacilli; order Lactobacillales; family Streptococcaceae; genus Streptococcus. Next base: position 18 of record NZ_VMMH01000013.1, on the reverse strand, counting down.
GCTCTATAATATTTGTAG
>NZ_VMMH01000012.1:350-4930 GCF_013277115.1 Streptococcus sp. 714 | reverse complement strand
TCTTCTGTTGCTTTTTCTGGTGCACTTGGTTGTGATACATTTCCTGCTGAATCTGTTGCTTTCGCTGTTACGTCTCCTGCTGGAAGTTCTTTCGTTGGTGTGATTGTAGCTTTTCCATCTTTTCCTGCTACTCCTTCACCAATCTTGTTACCATCTTTATCAAATAACTCTACTTTAGATCCTGGTGTTGCTGTTACTTCAACTGGTGTCTTAGTTCCTGCTTTTCCTGTTAGGTCTGTTTTGATTTCTGGTTTTGATGGTGTTGTTGTATCTTTTGTTGGCGTTGCTTTTGCTGGTGTGCTTGCTTCTGATACTTTTCCTGCTGGAGTTGTTTCTTTTGCTGTTACGTCTCCTGCTGGAAGTTCTTTCGTTGGTGTGATTGTAGCTTTTCCATCTTTTCCTGCTACTCCTTCACCAATCTTGTTACCATCTTTATCAAATAACTCTACTTTAGATCCTGGTGTTGCTGTTACTTCAACTGGTGTCTTAGTTCCTGCTTTTCCTGTTAAGTCTGTTTTGATTTCTGGTTTTGATGGTGATTCGTTCTTATCTGCATCTGTTGGTTTTTTAGTTACAAATTCTGATAATGGTTTTTTATCTTGAGAACCATCTTTATATGTTACAACAAGATTTCCTTTGTCGTCTTTTGTGACTGATTGGATCTTAGCATCTTTATCAGCTACAGCTTGACCTTTTTTGTCTGCCAAGTTAGCATCATCGTTGTTTTGAGAGTACTCAAGTTGAAGCTTCTCTTTGATTTTAGCTAAGTCAGCATCTGTTACGTTAGCTGGATCTGCTACAGTAACTTTTTCAGTTGGTGTTGCAATATCATATTTTTGAGTTTGTCCCTTAAGCATAACACGGAATGCACCTGGATCAGTTGCAGTTGAACTACCTACTGCTTTATTCTCAATAAATGCACCATCTTTATCCGTTGCAGTTGCATAACGCCATCCTAAAGCCATACCTTCTGGATTTTCTCCTTTAGTTGCTGCTTCTAGTTTGTCTTTTGCTAAACCATCTGTCGCTGCTGGAGTACCTGAATAAGTAATAACTGCTGGGGCTTTTTCTGTCGCTGGTGTCTCAGCATTGATAACATTTGCTTTAAATCCATATTGTGTATTGATAGTATTTGCTTCACCTGCAACATCAGCAAACGCTTTGTTACCACCTTGTCTTACAGTAGCACTTGCAATTTTTCCGCTATCATCTTTGAATTTAATATCGAATGAGTTTTCTTCTCCAGCATAAACATAAACTTCCTTAGTATCTTTATTAGAATAAGGAATCTCTACTGTTGGAGCTACTACTGGAGCTGCTGGTGTTGCTGGCGTTGTTGGAGTTGTTGGTGCTGAACTTGGGTCTTTAACTGTTACTTTAACTGGAACTTCTTCATTAGATCCATCTGGGTATGTTACAACTACTGTAGCATCTTTTTCACCTGGTGTCGCTGTGTCTACTGGATCTTTGAAGGCTACTTTTGTACCCTTAGGAAGATCTTTTACATTTCCAATTGAATCTTCTGCTTTTGGTGTTGTTCCTTTATTTACAGTTTGTGGTTTAGCTGTTGGTGTGTTCTTATCTGCATCTGTTGGTGCTGGATTTACTAGATATGCTGCTGCAATCTTATCTTTTGATCCGTCAGGATAAGTTATAGTAAGATTTCCTTTTTCATCCACACTGTATTGTGAATTTGCTGGAAGACTTGGGTTAGCAGATTTCACTGCTTCGATAATCTTATTCTTTTCAGTTTCACTAACGCCGTTAGAATTTGCAACATCTAATTTTGTACCTGCAACTGGTTCATATTTCTTAGCAGTCTCAAGAACATTTACTATAAGTTCTCTGTATATCGTTGTTGGTTTATCTCGATTCTTCGCATGGAAAATAACACTTGTACTTCCTGCTGGCTGGTCCATTGCAACAGTTCCACTATATTTAGCATCACGTTGTCTAATCGTACTTCCACGTGGGTCATCTAGATATCCTCCTGTTGGCTCTACTCCTTTTATAGCTAGTGGATTTTTTTCAACTGAAAATTTCCCTAAAGCTGTAGCTTGAGCTACAACATCAACATCAATTTTATCACCAGGATATACTGTAATCTCTGATTTACTTACCAATAGTCTAGTATCATTATTACCAGTTACACCACCATCCTTAACAGTCAACGGTGATGCTGTAACCGTAATCGGTGTACTCTTAGCTGACTCTTTACCACCTGCTGGTGTTGAAGTCGCTGTAATCGCTCCTGCTGGAAGACTGTTTGTAGGGTGAACAGTTGCTACACCTTGAGCATTAGCTACAGCTTCACCGATCACAACACCATCTGTGTTGTAAAGCTTAACAGTTGAACCTGCTGGTGCTTTAACTGTCACATCAGCTGGTGTACTTGCTTTACCTGCTAAATCATTGACAATTTCTGGAGCGCTAGTCGCTGCACCTGCTGCTGGTTTGTTAGTAGCTGCACCTGGTGCTGGCGTGCTTGGTTTCGGTGTTGCTGGTTGTGGAGTAACTGCTGCTGGCGTTGCTACTACAGCATCACTTACTTGTGATGTTTTACCATTTTTAGTAGCTCTCGCTGTCACATTACCAGCTGGAATGTCTTTAGTTGGAGTGATGCTTGCTACACCATTGTTACCTGCTGTAGCTTCACCAATCTTGTTGTTGTCTTTGTCGAACAAGGCAACTGTCGATCCTGCCTCTGCTTTCACTTCAACCGGAGTTTTAGTGTTAGCTTTACCTGTTAGACTTGTCGTAATAACTGGCTTAGCTGGTGCTACTGCTTCTTTTTCTTTTTCAACAATTACTTTTACAGGAACTTCTTTTGTAGATGTATCCGGATAAGTTACAACTGCTGTTGCTCGTTTTTCACCTGGAGTTCGTGTATCTACTGCATCCTTGTACTTAACTGTTGTTCCTTTTGGAAGAGTGTCTAAGTTTCCAATTGATTTTGTCGCATCTGGTTTTTGACCAACTTTTACAGTTTGATCTTTCGCTGTTGGTGTGGAAACATCAGACTGCCACATCTTTATAGGGTTAGTTGCAATGTTGGCGAAACCTGCATCGGCACCAGCAGTGGCGCTACGCATCATACCAAACACAACCTTCATATCTTTTAACTGTTCGTTAGTTGTTGTTTTAGGGACTTCAGTTCTAAAACTCCATGCATAGGCATCGTACCCCGAACCACCTGTAGTCGAACGATCCACAATCAAACGTTTGTCATTCAAGGCAGCACCGTATACTAACTCTTTAGTTCTCGGAGAAGAATTAGACGCCGCACTCTTGAAATATCTGCCCTCCTGACCGGCAAGTTTTTCTATAGAACGACCATAGATACCACTTTCCCAACCAGAAGCCAGAGAAAAGCTATCTTTTTTGTCTAATGGTAATCCAGCAGCTGTAGCTGGTGCTGGATTTTCAAACGTTACAGAATTACTCAACGCTGAACCATCAGGTTTTGTACGTTCAAGTTTTTTAGTTTTAGGATTTAATTTACCTTGGATTGGAGAGTTATATTTTGCACGTGTAATGCTAGTTGGCATATTAACTTCTGCAGGAATTTGGATGAAATTTCGATATACATCTCCTCCATCTGTATTATACGTATTAGATAGATTTTCTGCATGATCATTATAAAAGACAAGCCAATCTAATGAAGTAATCTTCCCACTAGCGTCTTTATTATATTTAACTTTATAATTTGTAACTCTAGAAACTGCATTAACAGCGTCATCTGTAGACGTGGCTTTATTAACATCATTAAGGATATAGGTATCACTATGACCATTTGCGGCTGCATTTGTACCTTCTGAATAGGCAACTTCCGCTCTAAAAGCATTATTCTTATCTAATGCTTTACCGTTACGTGAGTCGTTAGATCCTGTGTTTTCGATTGAGTTAGATTCTGATTTTTTCTCAGTGTTTTCTGCTTTTTTACCTACAGTTGGTTGTCCGTTAGTAGTGTCTACTGCTGGAGTTTCTTTTTTCTCTACAGGTTTGTTTTTTAATTTAGTGTTCGCTGTAGTTACTAATTTGCTGTAAGCTTTTTTAATTTCTGCTTGAGTTGTTGCGTTTGCTAATGTAGCTTTTGCAGCTTCTAAGTCAGCTTTTAATACCGCAACACTCTCTTCTGTTTTGTTTTCGTATGTTCCGTTAGCTAATTTTGCTTCGATTTCTGCAATGTAGTTTTCTAGTTTAGTTTTGTCTAAAGTTTTAACTTCTTTTGCAGTTTCTCCATCAAGTTTTTCTGCTACAGCCGGTGTTGTAGCAACTTCTGGCTTGATTTCTGCTACAGCAGCAGGTGCCTCATAGGTCTTGCCATCTCCGTTCGGTGTAGGGTTAACATCCCCAGTAGTCGAGTTATTTGCTACAGTAGTTTCTGCTGTGTTTGCATGAACCACTTGAGTAGCTAAGCTAGCTCCGACCGCAAAAACAAGAGAACAACCGAATAGGAAGTGCTTTCCTTTTTTGATCATTCTCCAGTTCTTTTGCTCTGCATTTTTACGATTAAAATACATTACATTTTCTCCTTTTGATTTCTAAAAAATAGCATGTAATACACATACACATACACA
>NZ_VMMH01000012.1:0-303 GCF_013277115.1 Streptococcus sp. 714 | reverse complement strand
CATACACATACACATACACTCAACATTATAATTTATATAATCAGATTTGTCAATTATATTAATTATTATTTATTATTTTCCATTATTTTCAGAATATTTCAGAATTTGAAGCATTTATTATATTATAATATTTCAACAAAAATAAAATCCCCATTTTCTTCAAAACTATGATAAATTCCATTTTTTCGAATACTTATAAAGAGTATATTAACTACACCTGAAGCTAGCTCATCCCTTTTGAGTATCAAAAAGTAGAGAACTATGAAAGAAAAGCTTATCAGATACCAATACTCTTCGAAAATC
>NZ_VMMH01000011.1:0-49647 GCF_013277115.1 Streptococcus sp. 714 | reverse complement strand
TACAGTTGACAAAGAGCCCTAAAAAGGAACCAAAATGGTTCCTAAAATTATTAGTTACTTGCGCCAGATGTAGCGTCTGCGCCACCACCGTGGCCTCCAGCATCACCTGCATCAGAAGCTCCAGATGTAGCATCTGCTCCACCATGTCCTCCAGCAGGAGCTGCAGCATTTCCACCAACTAGACGTTGACCAGTTGTATTGAGGTACCAGTCAAGCCATGGTTGGAAATTAAAGATAATCTCATTGATTCCAGCATATGAACCATCTGGATAGTACATTGCTTGGTAATTATGGGTATTAATAACGCCTTCTGGTGTTCCTGGTACAATTGTACGGACATATTCTTGGTCCCCGTTACGCAGTACGCCGACAACCCATTCAACGTTTTTCATTCTAGAATCTGGCAATGAACCGTGTACAGTTCCTAAACGGTTTCCTGATTGAGCACGTACACGTTTACCAAACATTGTATTTGGATCTTGGTGTGCGTTATTAAAGTACAAGAATTGGTTATTATCATCTGCATATGTCAACTCAAATGGCATTGCTTTTAAGAACATGTCGATTTGGTTAACTGTTAAGATACCGTGGTCTAATTTAACGTAAGTATCTCCAGAAACAGCTCCAACAAGTTCAGCAGCTTTTTCTACCCATTCAGGATCATCTGGATCAACACCTTGAATGGTAGTTGCAATTGAATTTGTACAATATAAATCTTCTGGTTCAATTGGTTTTGGTTTTTTCAATTTTGAAACGACTCCCACATATTTTACAAAGTTGTCCAAGCATGTTTCAAGGAAATTAATAGTTCCTTCGTTTGTGATATTGCCCTCAGCGTCAAAAGCTTCTTTGGCTTTACCAAGGAGGAATTCGTTACCTGGAAGAGTGTAGGCATTGACACCTGGAGCGTCAAGAATCTTACGAAGGTGAACTTGGGCACGAGAAGTACCTTGGTCGTAGTAAGAAGCACCCACAATCATGACTGGTTTGTTTTCAAATGGATGAACTTCGTATGAAAGCCATTCAAGAACAGATTTAAGAGAAGCTGAGATTGTGTGGTTGTGCTCAGGAGTCGCAATAATGACACCATCAGCACGTGTAATTCTGTTATACAAGAGACGCAATTGGAAGCTTTCATCCCATTTTTCGTCTTGGTTAAACATTGGAACTTCGTCAATTTCGAGGACTTCTAATTCAAATTTGAGTTTGAAGTGACGGCGGATGAATTCCAAGAGTTTACGGTTATATGATTGATCGTAGTTTGATCCTACAAGTCCAACAAATTTCATTCTTTTTGGTCTCCTATCTTACAAATTTTCCCAGTCAAATTCTTCAGCATCTTTGCGAAGTAGTGCTTGTGCGTTACGCAATTTTTCTGTAATTTTTACAAAGATACGGAAGTCGTCAAAAGTGGCATCCAGTTTTTTAATAACATCAAGATCTACTAGATCTCCACTTGGATTAAAGGCTTGAAGAGAGTGTGAAAGCAAGAATTCATCAGGAAGGACACTTGCTTTGATTTCTGGTGCGTTTAAGATTTGACGAAGTTGTAATTGGGCGCGTGATGAACCAAGTGTACCGTAAGAAGCACCTGTAATCATGATTGGTTTGTTCAAAAGTGGGTAAATACCGTATGACAACCAAGCAAGAGCGCTCATTAAAACAGCTGGAATAGAGTGGTCATACTCAGGAGTACCGATAATAACGCCATCTGCCTCTTCAATTTTAGCAGCAATTTCTAAAATTTCAACAGGTACTTGCTTGTCAGCTGGTTTATTGAAGACAGGAATGTCTTTAATTTCAACAAGTTCAATTTCAGCTTTTTCAGCAAAGTGTTTTTGCATGTATTGAAGCAATTGACGGTTTGTAGAACGTTTTGAATTTGTTCCAACAATAGCAATAAGTTTTAACATGAGATTTCCTTTCTCTTTTTACATAATACGATTTTAAAACTCTATTGAAACATCTATTTCTATAGAGTAGGAATTCCTGAAGAACAGCTTAGGTGACCTTCCTTATCGATTAGGATGGCTTCGATGCCCTCCAAACTTTCGACTTGCCAGAGGATAGCAGCAGGTCTTTCTCCAAATAGACGAGTTGTCCAGATTTCACCATCAACTGATTTATCAGAGATGATTGTTAGACTAGCTAGTTCCGTTTCAACAGGATATCCTGTTTGACTGTCAAAAATATGATGGTAATCTTTTCCGTCGACTGTCAGGTGACGTTCATAAATGCCTGAAGTCACGACAGATTGATTGACAACAGGGATGGTCATTAAGTGATTTCCCCTAGGATTGGCTGGGTCTTGAATCCCAATTTGCCAAGGCTGATCCCCTCTTGCCTGATTTTTTCCAATGGTCAGGATATTCCCTCCCAGATTAATCAAGGCAGATGTCACTCCTTCTTCTCTCAGAAATTGGGCAACTTTATCCGCACTATAACCCTTGGCTAAACAACCAAGATCGATCTTCATTCCTTTTTGTTTTAAAAACACAGTGGAAGTGGAAGAATCTAACTCGATATAATGAGGATTGATTAAAGGGAGCACCGATTCAATTTCTTGGGGTTGGGCCACTTTGGCATCTGAAAAACCGATACGCCAGGTTTGAATTAAGGGACCAATACTGATGTTGAGATGGCTAGAGGGCGCTAGGCTATGCTCTAATCCAAGTGCAAGCAGTTCAAACAGGTCTGGATGAACTTTGACTGGAGCTATTCCAGCTTGATAATTGATCTCCATCAACTCAGATTCTTGGCTATTGGCATTGAAGCGGTATTCTAGCTCTTTGAGTAAATCAAAGGATTTTTGAAGCAAGATATTGGCTCGCTCATCTACTAATGAAATAGTGATAGTAGTCCCCATTAGCCGTTCGGAATGTGAACTAAGAGGCAAGCTACCAACTCCTTTCTCTTATGTGAAAAGAAGGTTGAAATATTGTAAATTTATATTAAATTTAACCCCTTACAATTTCTTTCCATGATATTAGCATACCATAAAGTCAGCGTTTTCACAAATAAAATTTGTAAAGTTGTCAAGAAATATGCTCAGAAAATAAAGAATAATTGTAAGAAAGAATGATAAAATACAAATTATTTACATTTTTTTACAAAAAAATCGGGAAAATTAGCAAAACTCTTGTAAACGCTAACAGTAAATGTTATACTAGAAGAGTAAATTTAAAATTGAAGGTAGGAATTTTTCTATGAGTAAAATCGTTGTAGTTGGTGCTAACCACGCTGGTACAGCATGTATTAATACTATGTTGGATAATTTTGGGAATGAGAACGAAATCGTTGTATTTGACCAAAACTCTAACATCTCTTTCCTAGGATGTGGAATGGCCCTTTGGATTGGTGAACAAATCGACGGTGCTGAAGGCTTGTTCTATTCTGATAAAGAAAAATTGGAAGCTAAAGGTGCTAAGGTTTACATGAACTCACCAGTTCTTTCAATCGACTATGATAACAAAGTAGTTACAGCAGAAGTTGAAGGAAAAGAGCACAAAGAATCATACGAGAAATTGATTTTCGCTACAGGTTCTACACCAATCTTGCCACCAATCGAAGGTGTTGAAATTGTTAAAGGAAACCGCGAATTTAAAGCAACTCTTGAAAACGTACAATTCGTTAAATTGTACCAAAACGCTGAAGAAGTTATCAATAAGCTTGCTGACAAGAGTAAACACCTTGATCGTATCGCTGTTGTTGGTGGTGGTTATATCGGTGTTGAACTTGCTGAAGCCTTTGAACGTCTTGGAAAAGAAGTTGTGCTTGTTGATATTGTAGATACTGTCTTGAACGGTTACTATGACAAAGACTTCACACAAATGATGGCCAAGAACTTGGAAGACCACAACATCCGTTTGGCTCTTGGTCAAACTGTTAAAGCAATCGAAGGTGACGGTAAAGTTGAACGCTTGATTACTGATAAAGAGACTTTCGATGTAGACATGGTTATCCTTGCAGTTGGTTTCCGTCCAAACACAGCCCTTGCTGATGGTAAGATTGAACTCTTCCGCAACGGTGCCTTCCTTGTAGACAAGAAACAAGAAACATCTATCCCAGGTGTATTTGCCGTTGGTGATTGTGCAACTGTCTATGACAATGCTCGTAAAGAAACTAGTTACATCGCTCTTGCTTCAAACGCTGTTCGTACTGGTATTGTTGGTGCTTACAACGCTTGTGGACATGAATTGGAAGGAATCGGTGTTCAAGGTTCAAACGGTATCTCTATCTACGGTCTTCACATGGTTTCAACTGGTTTGACACTTGAAAAAGCAAAAGCTGCTGGCTACAATGCGACTGAAACAGGCTTTAACGATCTACAAAAACCAGAATTCATGAAACATGATAACCATGAAGTAGCGATTAAGATTGTCTTTGACAAAGATAGTCGTGAAATTCTTGGTGCCCAAATGGTTTCACATGATATTGCAATTAGCATGGGAATCCACATGTTCTCACTTGCTATCCAAGAGCATGTGACAATTGATAAATTGGCATTGACAGACCTATTCTTCTTGCCACACTTCAACAAACCATACAACTACATCACAATGGCTGCACTTACAGCTGAAAAATAAAATTTGATGAACTATCTGGCCTTAAGTTAAGGTCAGATAGTTTTTTAGCCAATCTGTCCCCATACAATTATGGTTTTTTTATCTTGTGATTCACTCTAATCTGGCTTAAAATGAAAAGGTAGCTACTAATATAAATAATGAGGATAAAACAAATGACTGAAAATCGTTATGAATTAAATAAAAACTTGGCGCAGATGCTCAAAGGTGGGGTTATCATGGATGTTCAAAATCCTGAACAGGCCCGTATTGCAGAGGCTGCTGGTGCGGCAGCTGTGATGGCCTTGGAGCGGATTCCAGCTGATATTCGTGCAGCTGGTGGCGTTTCCCGCATGAGTGATCCAAAAATGATCAAGGAAATCCAAGAAGCGGTTAGCATCCCAGTGATGGCCAAGGTCAGAATCGGGCATTTTGTTGAAGCTCAGATTTTAGAGGCTATTGAGATTGACTATATCGATGAGAGTGAAGTTTTATCTCCAGCTGACGATCGTTTCCATGTAGATAAGAAAGAATTCCAAGTACCTTTTGTCTGTGGAGCTAAGGACTTGGGTGAAGCCTTACGTCGTATCGCTGAAGGTGCTTCTATGATTCGTACAAAAGGAGAACCGGGTACGGGGGATATCGTTCAAGCTGTTCGCCATATGCGTATGATGAATCAAGAAATCCGTCGCATTCAAAATCTACGTGAAGATGAACTCTATGTTGCAGCAAAAGAACTCCAAGTACCTGTAGAATTAGTTCAATACGTGCACGAACATGGAAAACTGCCAGTTGTGAACTTCGCAGCAGGTGGTGTAGCAACACCTGCAGATGCTGCTCTCATGATGCAGCTAGGTGCAGAAGGTGTCTTTGTTGGTTCAGGTATTTTCAAGTCAGGAGATCCTGTTAAACGAGCGAGCGCCATTGTTAAGGCTGTGACTAACTTCCGTAATCCTCAAATCCTAGCTCAAATCTCTGAAGATCTAGGAGAAGCCATGGTTGGTATAAATGAAAATGAGATCCAAATCCTCATGGCTGAGCGAGGGAAATAGATGAAAATTGGAATATTAGCCTTGCAAGGTGCCTTTGCAGAACATGCAAAAGTACTAGATCAATTAGGTGTCGAGAGTGTTGAAATCAGAAATCTAGATGATTTTCAGCAAGATCAGAATGACTTGTCAGGTTTGATATTACCTGGTGGGGAATCTACAACAATGGGGAAGCTCTTACGAGACCAGAACATGCTGATCCCCATTCGAGAAGCCATTCTATCTGGCTTACCAGTTTTTGGAACCTGTGCAGGCTTAATTTTGCTGGCTAAGGAAATTACTTCTCAAGAAGAGAGTCATCTAGGAACTATGGATATGCAGGTCGAGCGCAATGCCTATGGGCGCCAACTAGGGAGTTTCTATACGGAAGCAGAATGTAAGGGAGTTGGTAAGATTCCAATGACTTTTATTCGCGGTCCTATTATCAGTAGTGTTGGAGAAGATGTAGAAATTCTAGCAACAGTTGACAATCAAATCGTTGCAGCCCAAGAAGAAAATATGTTGGTAACTTCTTTTCATCCAGAATTGACTGATGATGTTCGCTTGCACCAGTACTTTCTCAATATGTGTAAAGAAAAGATAGTGGAATAAAAAGTGATAAATCAAGTTTTGATTCGCTTTTTACAAAGAATTACTTCGAAAATAGCAAAAAACGAGTATCCCCACAGATGGAGATACTCGTCATATTATGTATGAAGCTATGAGTCTGTCTTGCTTCTTAAAGTGTGAGATAGATAAGCAATCCTCTATGATAGGTTATACAAAAAATGAAACGCTCCACAATAAAGGTGTTCAAGCTAATTCTAAAACTTTTTTGAGAGGCGAGTAATGGGTTAAGATCAATACGTTTGAACAAGGTGAAAAGGATCAAGCAAAAAGTTTTTAAAATTAGAAAAACGCATATTGTCAGGTTTCGAAAAATCCTGATAATATGCGTTTTGTGGTGGAAATATCTAGTTCATTTTACACTAAAATTGAGTTTTTGCTCAGCTTATGGGAATTCTTGACGGAAGACATGGGATTCGAACCCACGCACGCTGTTACACGCCTACCGCGTTTCCAACACGGCCTCTTAAGCCTCTTGAGTAATCTTCCAATACTTACTTAAATAGTCTACCATAAAGGTCCTTATCTTGCAATAAAAATTCTGGAAATAAGAAAAATGATAGAATTTGAAAGAAAATGGTAAAAAATGCTTGACTTTAAAATGAAGTATGATAGAATGAATAGTGTAAACGATAACAGGAGGTGATTCAGTGTTAAAAACAGAACGTAAACAATTGATTTTAGAGGAGTTAAATCAACATCATGTAGTTTCTCTAGAAAAATTAGTTAGTTTGCTAGAGACCTCAGAATCAACGGTTCGAAGAGACTTGGATGAATTGGAAGCGGAAAACAAGCTTCGTCGCGTGCATGGTGGAGCAGAATTGCCACACTTCTTGCAGGAAGAAGAAACCATTCAAGAGAAATCTGTCAAAAACCTTCAAGAGAAGAAGTTGCTGGCTCAGAAGGCAGCTTCTCTTATTAAAGAAAAAGATGTCATCTTTATCGATGCTGGAACAACAACTGCCTTTTTGATTCATGAATTGGTTAATAAAAATGTCACAGTCGTGACCAACTCGATTCACCATGCCGTTCAGTTGGTTGAAAAGCAAATTCCAACTGTCATGGTTGGAGGTAGTGTCAAGATGGCGACAGATGCTAGCATCGGGGGCGTTGCTCTTAACCAGATTAACCAATTGCACTTTGACCGTGCCTTTATCGGGATGAATGGTGTGGACGATGGCTATTATACGACTCCTGATATGGAGGAGGGAGCTGTGAAGCGAGCTATTTTGGAGAATGCCAAACAGACCTATGTCTTGGTCGATTCGTCAAAAATTGGACAAACTTGCTTTGCCAAGGTAGCACCACTCAAACGAGCTATTGTTATCACAAGTCAAGGGCATGAGCTCTTGCAGACTATTAAGGAGAAAACGGAGGTAATAGAAGTATGATTTATACAGTCACACTTAATCCATCCATTGACTATATCGTTCGTTTGGACCAAGTCCAAGTCGGTAGTGTCAATCGAATGGACAGTGATGATAAGTTTGCTGGTGGTAAGGGAATCAATGTTAGCCGTGTCTTGAAACGCTTGGATATTCCAAATACTGCGACTGGATTTATCGGAGGTTTTACTGGTGAATTTATCACAGATACTCTGACAGAGGAAGAAATCGAGACACGTTTTGTCCAAGTAGCAGAAGATACTCGTATCAATGTCAAGATTAAAGCAGACCAAGAAACAGAAATCAACGGAACGGGTCCAACTGTTGAACCAGCCCAGCTAGAAGAATTGAAAGCTATTTTATCTAGTCTGACAACAGAAGATACGGTTGTGTTTGCAGGTTCAAGTTCTAAAAACCTAGGTAATGTCATCTACAAGGATTTAATTGCCTTGACGCGCCAGACTGGTGCGCAAGTGGTTTGTGACTTTGAAGGACAGACCTTGATTGATAGTTTGGAATACCAACCGCTCTTGGTCAAGCCAAATAATCATGAACTTGGAGCAATTTTTGGGGTTAAACTCGAAAGTTTAGATGAAATTGAGAAATACGCTCGTGAGTTACTGGCTAAAGGTGCTCAAAACGTCATTATCTCTATGGCTGGCGACGGTGCCCTTCTTGTCACATCTGAGGGAGCATACTTTGCTAAACCAATCAAGGGAACAGTCAAAAATTCAGTTGGGGCCGGTGACTCTATGGTCGCTGGATTCACAGGTAAATTTGTCAAATCGAAAGATGCAGTAGAAGCCTTCAAATGGGGAGTGGCTTGCGGAACGGCAACTACCTTCTCAGATGACTTGGCAACAGCAGAATTTATTAAAGAAACATATGAAAAAGTTGAGGTAGAAAAAAGATGAAAATTCAAGACCTATTGAGAAAAGATGTCATGTTGCTGGATTTGCAGGCAACTGAAAAAACAGCTGTCATTGAAGAGATGATTAAAAGTTTGACAGACCACGGTTATGTGACAGATTTTGAAACCTTTAAAGAAGGAATTTTGGCGCGTGAAGCCTTGACTTCTACTGGTTTAGGAGATGGTATCGCAATGCCTCACAGCAAAAACGCGGCTGTAAAAGAAGCGACAGTTCTCTTTGCCAAGTCAAACAAGGGTGTTGACTACGAGAGCTTGGATGGGCAAGCAACTGACCTTTTCTTTATGATTGCAGCTCCAGAAGGTGCTAATGACACTCACCTGGCAGCCTTGGCAGAATTGTCTAAATACTTGATGAAAGATGGTTTTGCTGATAAACTTCGTCAAGCAACATCATCTGAACAAGTCATTGAACTCTTTGACCAAGCTTCAGAAAAAGCTGAGGAGCCTGTTCAAATGCCTGCCAATGAATCTGGTGACTTTATCGTTGCTGTTACAGCTTGTACGACAGGTATCGCCCACACTTACATGGCCCAAGAAGCACTTCAAAAAGTGGCTGCTGAAATGGGGGTTGGAATTAAGGTCGAAACCAACGGTGCTAGTGGTGTTGGAAATCAACTAACTGTAGAAGATATCCGCAAGGCTAAAGCGGTTATCATCGCAGCAGACAAGGCTGTTGAAATGGATCGTTTCGATGGCAAACCATTGATCAATCGTCCGGTGGCTGACGGTATCCGTAAGACAGAAGAGTTGATTAACTTGGCTCTTTCAGGAGATGCTGAAGTTTATCGTGCTGCTAATGGAGCAAAAGCTGCAACAGCATCTAATGAAAAACAAAGTATCGGTGGTGCTTTCTACAAACACTTGATGAGTGGTGTATCTCAAATGTTGCCATTTGTTATCGGTGGTGGTATCATGATTGCCCTTGCTTTCTTGATTGATGGTGCTTTAGGTGTTCCAAATGAAAACCTTGGAAGTCTTGGTTCTTACCATGAGCTAGCTTCTATGTTCATGAAAATTGGTGGAGCTGCCTTTGGTTTGATGCTTCCAGTCTTTGCAGGTTATGTTGCCTACTCTATCGCTGAAAAACCAGGTTTGGTAGCAGGTTTCGTGGCTGGTGCTATTGCCAAAGAAGGTTTTGCCTTTGGTAAAATCCCTTATGCAGCAGGTGGTGAAGCAACTTCGACTCTTGCAGGTGTCTCATCTGGTTTCCTAGGTGCCCTTGTTGGTGGATTTATCGCAGGTGCCTTGGTTCTTGCTATCAAGAAATACGTTAAAGTTCCTCGTTCACTTGAAGGGGCTAAATCAATCCTTCTCTTACCACTTCTTGGAACAATCTTGACTGGATTTGTTATGCTAGCTGTTAACATCCCAATGGCAGCAATCAACACTGCTATGAATGACTTCCTAGGCGGTCTTGGAGGAGGTTCAGCTGTCCTTCTTGGTATCGTTCTTGGAGGAATGATGGCTGTCGATATGGGTGGACCAGTCAATAAAGCAGCTTATGTCTTTGGTACAGGTACGCTTGCAGCAACTGTTTCTTCAGGTGGTTCTGTGGCTATGGCAGCAGTTATGGCTGGAGGAATGGTGCCACCACTTGCAATCTTTGTCGCAACCCTTCTTTTCAAAGATAAATTTACTAAGGAAGAACGTAACTCTGGTTTGACAAACATCATCATGGGCTTGTCATTTATCACTGAGGGAGCGATTCCGTTTGGTGCAGCTGACCCAGCTCGTGCTATCCCAAGCTTTATCCTTGGTTCAGCAGTAGCAGGAGGCCTTGTTGGTCTTACTGGTATCAAACTCATGGCGCCACACGGAGGAATCTTCGTTATCGCCCTTACTTCAAATGCCCTCCTTTACCTCGTTTCTGTCTTGGTAGGAGCAATCGTAAGTGGTGTAGTCTATGGTTACCTACGCAAACCACAAGCATAAAACTTAGATAGAAAATGAAAAGATTGGATCGTTTGGTGCAGTCTTTTTCTCTTTCCGAAATGCCTGTGAAATATGCTATAATAGAAGAATGACAAACAAGAATACAAGTAAAACAAGACGGAGACCGTCTAAAGCAGAACTCGAAAGAAAAGAAGCGATTCAACGAATGTTGATTTCGTTGGGAATCGCGCTTTTATTGATTTTCGCAGCCTTCAAATTAGGGGCTGCAGGTATCACTCTTTACAATTTAATTCGCTTGCTGGTGGGGAGCCTAGCTTATCTGGCAATATTTGCCCTCTTGATCTATCTCTTCTTTTTCAAGTGGATACGAAAACAGGAAGGCCTCCTATCTGGCTTTTTCATTATATTTGCAGGCTTGCTCCTGATTTTTGAGGCCTACTTGGTTTGGAAATATAGCTTGGACAAGTCGGTTTTAAAAGGAACTATGGCTCAGGTTGTGACTGATTTGACAGGTTTTCGAACGACCAGTTTTGCTGGAGGGGGCCTGATTGGAGTTGGCCTCTATATGCCAACCGCCTTTCTCTTTTCAAATATCGGCACTTACTTTATTGGTTCTATCTTGATTTTAGCAGGCGCTCTCCTAATCAGTCCTTGGTCTGTTTATGATATTGCTGAATTTTTCAGTAGAGGATTTGCCAAATGGAGGGAAGGACATGAGCGTCGAAAAGAGGAACGCTTTGTCAAACAAGAAGAAAAAGCTCGCCAAAAGGCTGAGGAAGAGGCTAGATTAGAAAAAGAAGAGGCTGAGAAAGGCTTGCTTAATATGCCTCCTGTTGATATGGAAACAGGCGAAATTCTGACTGATGATGTTGTGCTTGATGTTCCTCCTATTCCAGAAGAAGAGTGGGTAGAACCAGAAATCATCCTGCCTCAAGCTGAACTTGAATTCCCTGAACAGGAAGATGGCTCTGATAACGAAGATGTTCAGGTCGATTTTTCAGCCAAGGAAGCCCTCGAATACAAACTCCCAAGCTTACAACTCTTTGCACCTGATAAACCCAAAGACCAGTCTAAAGAGAAGAAAATCGTTCGAGAAAATATCAAAATTCTAGAAGAAACCTTTGCTAGCTTTGGTATCAAGGTAACAGTTGAACGGGCTGAAATTGGGCCATCAGTGACCAAGTATGAAGTCAAGCCAGCAGTGGGTGTACGGGTCAATCGCATTTCCAATCTCGCAGATGACCTCGCTCTAGCCTTGGCAGCCAAGGATGTCCGAATCGAAGCACCAATCCCTGGGAAATCCCTGGTCGGAATTGAGGTGCCTAACTCCGAGATTGCCACTGTGTCTTTCCGTGAACTTTGGGAACAATCTCAAACGAAAGCTGAAAATCTCTTGGAAATTCCTTTAGGGAAGGCTGTTAATGGTACCGCAAGAGCTTTTGACCTTTCTAAAATGCCCCACTTGCTCGTCGCGGGTTCAACGGGTTCAGGTAAGTCGGTCGCCGTTAACGGCATTATCGCCAGCATTCTCATGAAAGCGAGACCAGACCAAGTTAAGTTTATGATGGTCGATCCCAAGATGGTTGAGTTGTCTGTTTACAATGACATTCCTCATCTCTTGATTCCAGTTGTGACCAATCCACGCAAGGCCAGCAAGGCCCTGCAAAAGGTTGTGGACGAGATGGAAAATCGTTATGAACTCTTTGCCAAGGTAGGAGTCCGTAATATTGCAGGCTTTAATGCCAAGGTAGAAGAGTTCAATGCCCAGTCTGAGTACAAACAGATTCCGCTGCCACTCATTGTCGTGATTGTCGATGAGTTGGCTGACCTCATGATGGTAGCCAGCAAGGAAGTAGAAGATGCTATCATCCGTCTTGGACAGAAGGCGCGTGCTGCAGGTATCCACATGATTCTTGCAACTCAGCGTCCATCCGTTGATGTCATCTCTGGTCTGATTAAGGCCAATGTTCCTTCTCGTGTCGCATTTGCGGTTTCATCAGGGACAGACTCCCGTACGATCTTGGATGAAAATGGGGCTGAGAAACTGCTTGGTCGAGGAGACATGCTCTTTAAACCGATTGATGAAAATCATCCAGTTCGTCTCCAAGGATCCTTTATCTCGGATGATGATGTTGAACGCATCGTAAACTTTATCAAGGCTCAGGCAGATGCGGACTACGATGAGAGTTTTGACCCAGGTGAGGTTTCTGAAAATGAAGGAGAATTTTCAGATGGTGAATCTGGTGGAGATCCGCTTTTTGAAGAAGCCAAAGCTCTAGTCATTGAAACTCAGAAAGCCAGCGCATCCATGATTCAACGTCGTTTGTCAGTTGGATTTAATCGTGCGACCCGTCTCATGGAAGAGCTTGAGATGGCAGGTGTCATTGGTCCAGCTGAAGGTACCAAACCAAGAAAAGTATTGCAGCAATAAATTTCTCTTTGTCACTTATATTGAGTTTAACAAAAGATAAAATTGGAGAGGATAATCATTAGAATTCATTGATAAAGTCATCACTTGATGGCTTTTTTCTATACTATAGTGAATCGAATCTAGAATAGTACAATACTACTTCTAAAACATGAAATTAATTTGAATTTCTCAATAAACTTGTTCACATCTTGTTTCAATCTACTATATATCAAGATGAAACGGATTTAGAGTTTCTTTTAGATATATGAAGACTCCCCCTATAGTTTCTAGTGAATGTTTGTTTTTTCACTGTCCACTATAAGGGGAGCTTTTGTAATCAAGTATGAGTTAGATTTCTCTTTTTTGTTTTATTAAACTGCACAGCTTACTTTTCAGTAAAATGAGACACTGTATTTGCCGGATGTTATCCGACATCAATACAATGCTGTTTAAAATTTTGAGACTTTTGCAGATTTTGAGTTTAGTTTCTGTTTACTCACCAAAGAAAAATGGAGGGGTGAATTTTTTCAACTCTTCAAAGCAATGTTGGGCAGCCTCTGCA
The DNA here is from genome assembly GCF_013277115.1 of Streptococcus sp. 714. Lineage (GTDB taxonomy): Bacteria > Bacillota > Bacilli > Lactobacillales > Streptococcaceae > Streptococcus. The sequence continues at coordinate 36,249 of NZ_VMMH01000011.1, read as the reverse complement.
TTTTCACAGATGACAAGACAGGCATCATCGCCACAGAGGGTAGCAATAGCATCAGGGAAGTTCAAAGCATCAATGATAGAACCGAATGATTGAGCAAGTCCAGGAAGGGTTTTCAACAGGACTTGGTTCTGAACTGGGCGCATCAAGACGAGAGCATCTTCCATGTAGATTTCAAGACGTTTTTCCCATTTTGAGATGGAACCAGTATTGAGAACGTAGTAGGAATTATCTTCCTCACGTACCTTTGAGAGATTCATACTTTTAATATCTCTCGAAAGTGTAGCTTGTGTAACTTGAATGTCATTATCAGCAAGAAGAGCTTGTAACTCAGCTTGTGTGTGAATCTTATTTTTCGTTACAAGAGCTCGTATGAGTTGGTGTCGGTGTTCAGATTTATTCATATAATGTTACTCCTTGTACTAGGTACAGAAAGCGTGGACTGAACGAGATCGTCAGTCGGGTGGTAAGCGGTATTGTCACGTATGATGATTTCAAAGTCAGTAGTAATTTAGAACGATACGGAGAGAATCTCCTTCTTTTAACTTGTCACTAGTTGGGTGCAGATAAATGAGAAATTTATTCGTTCATCTACATTGCTGTTCTCTACTAACAGTAAATCATTAAATTAGGGTAGCTTTTTGTCACGACTTGTTGTGAATTTACGCCAAATGGCAATTCACAGAGTTTGTCCAACATGTGGTGTGGTAGCGTGTATGATAGAGGGTCACACATGTTGGTTATGGGGCGGTATCTTTTGTTCAAGATCCAGTAGTAGGACATCTAATAGCCTTAATTTGAACTGGATTTGATACCAAGTTGTAGTTTTTTTCGACTGTTCAAGTGGGTGTCTCTAATGCTAGGAAGGTCAGTGGGTCTTGGATTGACTTGTCCTTAGAAACCTTCCATATTGAAAGTCAGGTACCTTATACATTTTGACAAGGTAGGATAAGAGTAGACTGTTCAAGATCGACAGTCAGGTGGTAAGCGGTATTGTCACGGATCGTGATTTCAAAGTCAGTAGTATAGAGAACTAAACGGAGAGTGTCTCCTTCTTTTAACTTGTAAATAGTTGGTTGCAGTTCAAATTGCACCTCCATCCATTCATCTGCATTAATATCCTCTACTAACAGTAAATCATTTCTATTCTGTAAATTGAGGTAACCTTTTGTCACGACTCGTTGTGCATCTGGTCTAAATTGTAATTCACAGAGATTTTCCAGCATATGATAGCGGCCGTTGTCAATGGTTCTAGCACTTAAAACAGCTGGATAAGGTTGTAGGTATTTCTTTTGACCAAGTTCCAGTAGTTGAGCAGATAAGAGCCCCTTGTTTGTACTGGATTTGATACGAAGATTGAGCTGAGCGCGACCGTTCAGGTGGAGATTTTTGGTTACAGGAAGGTCAATGGTAATCTGATTGACTTTTCCTTGATAAAGTTCCGTATTGAAGGTCTGGTAGGTCTTGCCATAACGCTCAAAATCCTTATCTGAGTACTGGTTTTGAATTACTTGCTCTTCTTGACCAAGTGAGAAGGTTTCAAAGTTTTCTTGCCCACCTAAGTTATCAAGTGATAACCAAGTCTGAGGGGTTGTATTGTCCTGCCAAATGACAGTAGGAAGTTGGAAATCTGTTTCCTGTCCCAGTAATTTCTTAGTCAATAAGGCATTCATGGACTCACGGAAGTCAATGGACTGCCAGTTGTTCATATAAACATGGGCACCATTATGGAAAAAGAGGTGCTTGTTGATATGAGCAGGAAGAGCATGGAACATCTGGTAAACATGAAGTGGTTTGACATTCCAATCCTGAGAACCGTGGGTAAAGACAACCTCTGCCTTTACTTTATGGGCATTGAGCAGATAGTTGCGGTCATGCCAAAACTGGTTATAGTCGCCGGTCTTGCGATCCAGTTGTTCCTTTACTTTTTCTAAGTCAGCTTGGTGAGCTTCATTACCTCGGATATAGTCGCCAGCCAAGAGATTTCGTGAGTAGGTTAGTTCAGCAAGGGAGTCAAAGTCCTCACCTGGATAGCCACCTGGACTGGTCACCAGACCGTTTTCACGATAGTAGTTGTACCATGAGGAGATACCAGCTTCGGCGATGATAACCTCTAAGCCATCGATACCTGTAGTAGCAAGACCATTTGACATGGTACCTAGATAGGAAAGTCCAGTTGTGGCTACTTTTCCGTTTGACCAGTCAGCCTTTACTTGACGCTGGCGCGTGTGGTCAGTAAAGGCACGGCAACGGCCATTAAGCCAATCGATGACATTTTTATAAGCCTCAATTTGTTGGTAGTCTCCATTAGTCATGAAACCAGTAGAGTCTTTGGTACCAACACCTGAAACATAGAGATTAGCAAAACCTCGTGGGAGGAAGTAGTCGTTGAGTGTATAACTAGCGTTGATGTGCGTTAGCTTTTCCTCAGCTTCTGACACAAGCTCAGCTTGGCCTTGAGGTTGGACGAGATTTAGTTGAGGTTCTTCTAGCTCAATCTTGTGAGCAGGTTTGACCTCAAGCTGGCCCTCCATCTTGTAGAGAGCCTTGTCGCTCGCCTTGTCATTTGTTCCCTGATGGTAGGGACTAGCTGTCATGATAGCAGGGATCTGTCCATCAAAACGAGGTCGAATGATGCTGACCTTGACTAAGTCAGGTAAACCCTTTTGGTCAGTATCGACACGAGACTCAACGTAGACCACTTCTCGAATGACATCGTGGCTAGAAAAAGTAGCCAAACTCTTACCGTTAAAGTAATGATAGGTATTATCTTCAGGGATAAGACCGTCACTTACCAGTTGATCAATCAGGAGATTTCCTTTTTTGGTCCGAGTATTGAGTAACTGATAGAGATTTTCAATCAAGTCACCGTATACGATGGGAAAACCAGTTTCTTTACGGAAAACGTCACTGTCTTCGAAGTCAACCAAATAAGAAAAGCCTAAAAGTTGAAAAGCAACAGTATAAAAAATATCTGCTGTCAATTCATCTTCTGATTGAAAAAATGTCAGCAAGTCAGTTTCTTTATCAACTGCCAAACTGGATAGAGGATAGGTACTATCTTTATAAGTAAAAAAGAAACGACTTAAAAAAGCCTCTAACATCTTTTTATCTGCCATATCAGATGGAAAATCAAATCCATACTTTTTTAATTCATATAAAATAGTATTTCTTGGAAGTGCTAAATAGCTGAATTGATTAAAGCGCATATAACCTCCTTATAAAACAATAATTAAGGTTATTATATCAAAAAAATAGGATAAAGGGAATCGTTAAATGAGAAAGAAATTAATTCAATAATAATGAATATGATTTATATGAAAAATAGGTACAACTCTATAGCCTAAAACAAGTTATCATAATGAATAGATTAACTGGATATGTATTTCTATTTTAAAAGATATATTCATTTCTTGGGATAAAAAAGTAAAAAAATTACCGGAGCATTTGATTCTTTAAATGTATTTTTACTTTTTTCGTTCAAAAAATTTTACTTTAAGGATAAAATATAGACAGGATTCAATGCTTTTGTCTTTCTCTTTTTGAAAAATGGTATAATATAGTGAGAAGGATAGAGGAGAAGTGTAAATTGATCGCACAACTAGATACAAAAACAGTCTATAGTTTTATGGAGAGTGTTATTTCAATAGACAAGTATGTGAGAGCAGCTAAAGAATATGGCTACACTCATTTGGCTATGATGGATATTGACAATCTTTATGGGGCTTTCGACTTTCTAGAGGTTACAAAAAAATACGGCATTCATCCTTTATTAGGGCTTGAAATGACTCTTTTAGTGGATGAGCAGGAAGTGAATTTGCGCTTTTTAGCTCTATCTAGTGTGGGCTATCAGCAGTTGATGAAACTTTCAACAGCCAAGATGCAGGGTGAGAAAACTTGGTCTGTCCTGTCCCAATACCTAGAGGATATCGCGGTTATTGTACCTTATTTCGATGGATTTGAGTCGTTGGAACTAGGCTGTGATTACTATATTGGGGTTTATCCAGAAACAGTAGCAAGTGAATTTCATCATCCAATCTTGCCCCTTTATCGGGTCAATGCTTTTGAAAGCAGGGATAGAGAAGTTCTACAAGTGTTAACAGCGATTAAAGAAAATCTACCACTCAGAGAAGTTCCCTTACGCTCACGACAAGATGTCCTTATATCAGCAAGTTCTTTAGAGAAACTATTCCAAGAACGTTTTCCGCAAGCCTTGGACAATTTAGAAAAACTTATTTCAGGTATTTATTATGATTTGGATACTAGTTTGAAACTGCCTCGCTTTAATCCAGCGAGACCAGCAGTAGAAGAGTTGAGAGAACGTGCTGAGCTGGGACTTGCTCAGAAGGGGTTGACTAGTAAAGAATATCAAGATCGTCTAGACCAAGAATTGGCTGTTATTCATGATATGGGCTTTGATGATTATTTCTTGGTTGTCTGGGATTTGCTGCGTTTCGGACGTTCGAATGGCTACTATATGGGAATGGGACGGGGTTCCGCGGTTGGTAGCTTGGTTTCCTATGCTTTAGACATTACAGGGATTGACCCGGTAGAGAAAAATCTGATTTTTGAACGCTTCCTCAATCGTGAACGCTATACCATGCCTGATATTGATATCGATATTCCTGATATTTATCGTCCAGATTTTATCAGGTATGTTGGCAATAAATATGGTAGTAAACATGCGGCTCAAATCGTTACTTTTTCAACCTTTGGAGCCAAGCAGGCTCTGCGTGATGTTTTGAAACGCTTTGGTGTGCCCGAGTATGAATTATCCGCAATTACTAAGAAAATCAGTTTTCGGGACAATCTCAAGTCAGCCTATGAGGGTAACCTCCAGTTTCGTCAGCAAATCAATAGTAAGTTGGAATACCAAAAAGCCTTTGAAATTGCTTGCAAGATAGAGGGATATCCAAGACAAACATCTGTCCATGCGGCTGGTGTTGTGATCAGTGACCAAGATTTGACCGACTACATTCCTCTAAAGCATGGTGATGAAATTCCACTGACTCAGTATGATGCCCATGGAGTTGAAGCTAGTGGACTTTTGAAAATGGACTTTCTGGGACTACGAAATTTGACCTTTGTCCAAAAAATGCAAGAGTTACTTGCTGAAACAGAAGGGATTCATCTGAAAATAGAAGAAATCGATTTGGAAGACAAAGAAACGCTGGCTTTATTTGCATCTGGTAATACAAAAGGTATCTTTCAATTTGAACAACCTGGCGCTATTCGCCTGCTTAAGCGTGTGCAGCCAGTCTGTTTTGAAGATGTCGTAGCGACTACTTCCCTAAATCGACCAGGTGCAAGTGACTATATCAATAATTTTGTGGCAAGAAAGCATGGTCAGGAAGAAGTGACTGTTCTGGATCAAGTACTGGAGGATATTTTGGCTCCAACCTACGGCATTATGCTCTATCAGGAGCAGGTTATGCAGGTTGCCCAGCGTTTTGCTGGATTTAGTCTTGGGAAAGCCGATATTTTGCGTCGTGCTATGGGGAAAAAGGATGCCTCTGCCATGCATGAGATGAGGGAATCCTTTATTCAAGGGGCATTAGAAGCTGGTCATACTGTGGAAAAAGCAGAGCAGGTCTTTGATGTTATGGAGAAGTTTGCTGGTTATGGTTTTAACAGGTCACACGCCTATGCTTACTCAGCCTTGGCCTTCCAGTTGGCCTATTTCAAAACGCATTATCCAGCTATCTTTTATCAGATCATGTTGAATTCTGCCAATAGTGATTACCTAACAGATGCATTAGAAGCAGGTTTTGAAGTAGCTCCTCTGTCCATCAACACTATTCCCTATCACGATAAAATTGCGAATAAGTCCATTTATCTAGGTCTGAAATCGATTAAGGGAGTCAGCAAAGATTTGGCGCTTTGGATAATTGAAAATAGACCCTATTCGAACATTGAAGATTTTGTAGCTAAATTACCTGATAATTATCTGAAACTTCCTTTGCTGGAACCTTTGGTAAAAGTTGGTCTTTTCGATTCATTTGAAAAAAATCGTCAAAAAGTATTCAATAATTTAGATAATCTATTTGAATTTGTGAAAGAGTTGGGAAGCTTGTTTGGTGATACAATTTATAGCTGGCAGGAATCGGAAGATTGGACTGAACAAGAAAAATTCTATATGGAACAAGAGCTTTTAGGGATAGGTGTCAGCAAACATCCCCTACAAACTATTGCAAGTAAAGCTATTTACCCGATTACCCCAATCGGAAATTTGTCAGAAAATAGCTACGCTATTATTTTGGTTGAAGTTCAGAAGATAAAAGTAATTCGTACCAAAAAGGGTGAAAATATGGCTTTCTTACAGGTGGATGATAGCAAGAAAAAATTGGATGTCACTCTCTTTTCAGACTTATATCGTCAGGTTGGGCAGGAAATAAAAGAGGGAGCCTTCTACTATATAAAAGGAAAAATCCAGTCACGTGATGGCCGTCTGCAAATGATTGCACAAGATTTGAAAGAAGCAGTGGCTGAACGATTTTGGATTCAGGTTAAAAATCATGAATATGATAAAGAAATTTCAAACATCTTAGACCAGTATAAAGGCCCAATCCCAGTCATCATAAGGTATGAAGAGGAACAGAAAACAATTGTTTCTTCCCAATATTTTGTGACTAAATCCAATGAATTAGAAGCGAAATTGGATAAAATTGCTATGAAAACGATTTATCACTAAAATTACGGAAAATAGAAGAATTTTCCATTTAAATGTGATATAATCAGTAGGAATGTTAAAAGAAAAAGGAGCATAAACTAAATGAAACGTATTGCTGTTTTGACTAGTGGTGGAGACGCCCCTGGTATGAACGCTGCCATCCGCGCAGTTGTTCGTCAAGCAATTTCAGAAGGAATGGAAGTTTTTGGTATCTATGATGGATATGCTGGAATGGTTGCTGGTGAAATTCATCCCCTAGATGCTGCTTCAGTAGGAGACATCATTTCTCGTGGTGGTACTTTCCTTCACTCAGCTCGTTACCCAGAGTTTGCTCAACTTGAAGGGCAACTTAAAGGGATTGAGCAATTGAAAAAACACGGGATTGAAGGCGTAGTGGTTATCGGTGGTGACGGATCTTACCACGGTGCTATGCGTTTGACTGAACATGGCTTCCCAGCTATCGGTCTTCCAGGTACAATCGATAACGATATCGTTGGTACTGACTTCACAATCGGTTTTGATACTGCGGTTACTACTGCTATGGACGCTATCGATAAGATTCGTGATACATCATCAAGTCACCGTCGTACTTTTGTTATCGAAGTTATGGGACGTAACGCAGGTGATATCGCTCTTTGGGCAGGTATCGCAACTGGTGCTGACGAAATTATCATCCCTGAAGAAGGCTTCAAGATGGAAGATATCGTAGCAAGTATCAAAGCTGGTTATGAGTGTGGTAAAAAACACAATATCATCGTCTTGGCTGAAGGTGTGATGTCAGCGGCTGAATTTGGTCAAAAACTGAAAGAAGCTGGAGATACAAGCGACCTTCGTGTGACAGAACTTGGACATATTCAACGTGGTGGTTCTCCAACTGCGCGTGACCGTGTTTTAGCATCACGTATGGGTGCTCATGCCGTTAAACTTCTTAAAGAAGGTATCGGTGGTGTTGCGGTTGGTATCCGTAATGAGAAAATGGTTGAAAACCCAATTCTTGGAACTGCAGAAGAAGGAGCATTGTTCAGCTTGACTGCAGATGGTAAGATTGTGGTTAACAACCCACACAAGGCTGATCTTGAACTATCTAGCTTGAATAAGAGCTTGTCATAATTTATAATTTAGTTAATAAGACCAAAAAGGTTATATATATAAAGGAGTCACAAAAATCATGAACAAACGTGTAAAAATCGTTGCAACTTTGGGACCTGCGGTAGAAATCCGTGGTGGTAAAAAATTCGGTGATGACGGATACTGGGGTGAAAAACTTGATGTTGAAGCTTCAGCTAAAAACATTGCTAAATTGATTGAAGCTGGTGCTAACACATTCCGTTTCAACTTCTCACACGGTGACCACCAAGAGCAAGGTGACCGTATGGCAACTGTTAAACTTGCTGAAAAACTTGCAGGTAAAAAAGTTGGTTTCCTTCTTGATACAAAAGGACCAGAAATCCGTACTGAATTGTTTGAAGGAGATGCAAAAGAGTACTCTTACACAACTGGTGAAAAAATCCGTGTTGCTACTAAGCAAGGAATCAAATCAACTCGTGATGTGATTGCATTGAACGTTGCTGGTGCTCTTGATATCTATGATGATGTTGAAGTTGGGCGTCAAGTTTTGGTTGACGATGGTAAACTTGGTCTTCGTGTGGTTGCTAAAGATGATGCGGCTCGTGAATTTGAAGTTGAAGTTGAAAACGATGGCGTAATTGCTAAACAAAAAGGTGTTAACATTCCTAACACTAAAATTCCTTTCCCAGCTCTTGCTGAACGTGATAACTATGACATCCGCTTTGGTCTTGAACAAGGTATCAACTTCATCGCGATTTCATTCGTACGTACTGCAAAAGACGTTAACGAAGTTCGTGCAATCTGTAAAGAAACTGGTAACGGACACGTTCAATTGTTCGCTAAAATCGAAAACCAACAAGGTATCGACAACTTGGATGAAATCATCGAAGCTGCTGATGGTATCATGATCGCTCGTGGTGACATGGGTATCGAAGTACCATTTGAAATGGTTCCAGTTTACCAAAAAATGATCATCAAGAAAGTCAATGCTGCAGGTAAAGTTGTTATCACTGCAACAAACATGCTTGAAACAATGACTGAAAAACCACGTGCAACTCGTTCAGAAGTATCAGACGTATTTAACGCTGTTATCGATGGAACTGACGCTACAATGCTTTCAGGTGAGTCTGCAAACGGTAAATACCCACTTGAGTCAGTAACTACAATGGCTACTATCGACAAGAATGCTCAAACTCTTCTTAACGAATACGGACGTTTGAACTCAGATTCATTCGAACGTAACTCTAAGACAGAAGTAATGGCTTCAGCTGTTAAAGATGCTACTAACTCAATGGACATTAAATTGGTTGTAACTCTTACTAAGACTGGACACACTGCACGTTTGATTTCTAAATACCGTCCAAATGCTGATATCTTGGCATTGACATTCGACGAATTGACAGAACGTGGCTTGATGTTGAACTGGGGTGTTATCCCAATGTTGACAGATGCTCCATCATCAACTGACGATATGTTCGAAATTGCTGAACGTAAAGCGGTAGAAGCAGGTCTTGTTGAATCAGGTGATGATATCGTTATCGTTGCTGGTGTACCAGTAGGAGAAGCTGTTCGTACAAATACAATGCGTATCCGTACAGTCCGCTAATCAAAATTGAAAAAGCCTATCATATCAAGCTTATAGCCTGTATGATGGGCTATTTTTTTGTCTATGGGGCACAACTTTTTACTTGATATTTAATGAGACAGTATCAAGTGAATCAATCACTGCTTGTTTCATGACATTTGTAATGTGAGTATAGATTACAGTTGTTTTTTATGGCTTACACAAGATACGCTGTCTTGTAGAAGCGAACGTAAAACAGATATTAAGTTTAAATACAGAAAAAACAACCCCCTGATGATTCAAGGAGTTGTCTATAGCTAGATTAGTTTTTTGAAGCTGCTTGGAATTCAGGATTTTTCCATGCTTCATCAATGATAGCTTGCAATTCTTTTGCAGATGCTTGCATTTTTTGAGTTTCTGCGTCGTTCAATGGGATGTTTACTGGACGAACGATACCGTGGGCACCAACGATAGCAGGTTGACCGATAAAGACGTTCTCAACTCCATATTGACCTTCTTGGAATACTGAAAGTGGAAGAACAGCATTTTCATCATCAAGGATAGCTTTTGTAATACGAGCAAGGGCTACAGCGATACCGTAGTATGTTGCACCTTTTTTGTTGATGATTGAGTAAGCAGCGTCACGAACTGAGATGAAGAGTTCAACAAGGTCTGCTTCATTCAAGTCACGGTTAGCTTGCAACCATTGTTCCAATTTAACACCGGCAACGTTAGCGTGTGACCAAACGGCAAATTCTGAGTCACCGTGCTCACCCATGATGTAGGCGTGAACTGAACGAGCATCAACACCAATAGTTTCAGCAAGTGCTTGACGGAAACGAGCTGAGTCAAGTGAAGTACCTGAACCGATAACGCGTTCTTTAGGGAATCCAGAGAATTTCCAAGTTGAATAAGTCAAGACATCTACTGGGTTAGCTGCAACAAGGAAGATACCATCAAAACCTGAAGCAACAACTTGCTCAACGATAGATTTGTTAATTGCAAGGTTTTTACCCACAAGGTCAAGACGAGTTTCACCTGGTTTTTGAGGAGCACCGGCTGTGATAACAACAAGATCAGCGTCCGCACAGTCTTCGTACTTAGCAGCGTAGATTTTCTTTGGTGAAGTAAATGCAAGCGCATGGCTAAGGTCTTCAGCATCACCAACAGCTTTTTCAAACAATTGAGGAATTTCAATAATACCAAGTTCTTGTGCGATTCCTTGAGTAACAAGAGCGAAAGCGTAAGATGAACCTACGGCACCATCACCAACAAGGATAACTTTTTTGTGTTGTTTAGTTAGTGTCATTTGTCTAAACATCTCCTTAATTTTATTTAGGGATTTTCCCAGATAGATTCATTCTATCACTTTTAAAAAACTTTGTCACGAATATGCCTTTCAGTTCTTGATGTAAACGTTTTAGCAGGGTAGATGGCTGAAATATAGGATACAATATGGTATAATATACCTGATTACTAATTGTGAAATGAGGCATTTATTAATGCAGGATAAAAATTTAGTGAATGTCAATCTGACAAAGGAGATGAAAACAAGCTTTATCGATTACGCCATGAGTGTTATCGTAGCGCGGGCTCTTCCTGATGTTCGAGATGGCTTGAAGCCTGTTCACCGTCGGATTCTCTACGGAATGAATGAATTAGGTGTTACTCCAGATAAACCCCATAAAAAATCTGCTCGTATTACAGGGGATGTCATGGGTAAATATCACCCACACGGGGATTCCTCTATCTATGAAGCCATGGTCCGTATGGCTCAATGGTGGAGCTACCGTTATATGCTTGTAGATGGTCATGGGAACTTTGGTTCTATGGATGGTGATGGTGCTGCCGCCCAACGTTACACTGAGGCACGTATGAGCAAGATTGCTCTGGAGATGCTTCGTGATATCAATAAAAATACGGTTGATTTCGTTGATAACTATGATGCCAATGAACGTGAACCTTTAGTCCTTCCAGCTCGTTTTCCAAATCTTTTAGTTAATGGAGCTACTGGTATTGCTGTCGGTATGGCAACCAATATTCCACCTCATAACCTGGGTGAGACCATTGATGCAGTGAAGTTAGTTATGGACAACCCTGAAGTGACTACGAAGGACTTGATGGAAGTCTTGCCTGGGCCAGATTTTCCAACTGGTGCCCTTGTTATGGGGAAATCAGGTATCCATAAGGCTTACGAAACAGGTAAAGGTTCGATTGTTCTTCGTTCTCGTACTGAAATCGAAGAAACTAAGACAGGCCGTGAGCGCATTGTTGTAACAGAATTTCCTTATATGGTCAATAAAACAAAGGTACATGAGCACATTGTTCGCTTGGTTCAGGAAAAACGCATTGAGGGGATTACAGCAGTACGTGATGAGTCAAACCGTGAAGGGGTTCGTTTCGTGATCGAGGTCAAGCGCGATGCCTCTGCAAATGTTATCCTTAACAACCTCTTCAAGATGACCCAGATGCAAACCAACTTTGGTTTTAATATGCTTGCAATCCAAAATGGGGTACCGAAGATTTTGTCTCTTCGTCAGATTTTGGATGCCTATATCGAGCACCAAAAAGAAGTGGTTGTTCGTCGTACCCGTTTTGATAAGGAAAAAGCGGAAGCGCGTGCTCATATCTTAGAAGGTCTCTTAATCGCACTCGACCATATTGACGAAGTGATTCGTATCATCCGTGCTAGTGAAACGGATGCGGAAGCACAAGCTGAGTTGATGAGCAAGTTTAAACTTTCTGAACGTCAAAGTCAGGCCATCCTTGATATGCGTCTTCGTCGTTTAACAGGTTTAGAACGCGATAAGATTCAGTCTGAGTATGATGACCTCTTGGCTCTGATTGCGGATTTAGCAGATATTCTTGCTAAACCAGAACGTGTTTCTCAAATCATTAAAGATGAATTAGACGAAGTCAAGCGTAAGTTTGGTGACCAACGTCGTACAGAGTTGATGGTCGGTGAAGTCTTAAGCCTCGAAGATGAGGATCTGATTGAAGAATCGGATGTCTTGATTACGCTTTCTAACAAGGGCTACATCAAACGTCTGGATCAAGCTGAGTTTACTGCTCAAAAACGTGGGGGTCGTGGTGTTCAAGGAACCGGGGTTAAGGATGATGATTTTGTCCGAGAGTTAGTGTCAACTAGCACTCATGATCATCTGCTCTTCTTCACAAATAAAGGTCGAGTCTATCGCCTTAAAGGATATGAAATTCCTGAATATGGCCGTACTGCCAAGGGATTGCCGATTGTCAATCTTTTGAAATTGGATGAAGGCGAAAGTATTCAGACCATCATCAATGTTGAATCTGAACGCAGTGATGAAGCCTATCTCTTCTTCACAACCCGTCATGGTATCGTGAAGAGAACCAGCGTCAAGGAATTTGCTAACATTCGTCAAAATGGACTGAAAGCTCTTAATCTAAAGGATGAAGATGAGTTGATTAATGTCTTGTTGACAGAAGCAGATACGGATATTATCATTGGTACCAAGTTTGGTTATGCAGTTCGCTTTAATCAATCAGCCGTTCGCGGCATGAGTCGTATCGCCACTGGTGTGAAAGGTGTTAATCTCCGTGAGGGAGACACAGTAGTTGGTGCTAGCGTAATTACTGATCAAGATGAGGTTCTTATCATTACTGAAAAAGGATACGGTAAGCGTACAGTCGCTACTGAATACCCAACAAAAGGTCGTGGTGGTAAAGGGATGAAGACGGCTAATGTAGCTGAGAAAAATGGTCCTCTATCGGGTCTCTTGACAGTTAAAGGTGATGAAGACTTGATGATTATAACCGATACAGGTGTCATGATTCGAACTAATGTTGCCAATATTTCACAAACAGGGCGCTCAACTATGGGAGTTAAAGTGATGCGTCTGGACCAAGATGCCAAAATTGTGACCTTTACGACGGTTGCAGCGGCAGAAAAAGAAGAAGTTGGGACAGAAAACAAAACAGAAGGTGAAGCATAATGTCTCAAAAAAATAAAAAAAAGAAAACAAACCGTAAAAATTTACTAATCAATATTTTAGCAGGATTCTTGATTCTATTATCAGTTGCTTTGATTTTTAATGCTAAACTGCGTGATATGGTCATGGTTTGGAATACGAATAAGTACCAAGTTAGTCAGGTCTCAAAAGAGAAATTAGAAGAAAATCAAGAAACAGAAGGAAATTTTGATTTTGACTCGGTCAAAGCAATCTCTTCTGAAGCTGTTTTAGCTTCTCAATGGGATACTCAAAAATTACCAGTTATTGGTGGAATTGCTATTCCTGAATTAGAAATGAATCTGCCGATTTTTAAAGGATTGAATAACGTAAATCTATATTATGGTGCTGGTACTATGAAGCGTGATCAAGTGATGGGAGAAGGAAATTATAGTCTAGCTAGTCATCATATTTTTGGTGTTGATAATGCTAATAAAATGTTATTCTCTCCTTTGGATAATGCTAAAAATGGTATGAAAATTTATCTAACTGATAAAAATAAAGTTTATACTTATGAAATACGTGAAGTCAAACGTGTTACACCAGATCGTGTTGATGAGGTTGATGATAGAGAAGGGGTCAATGAGATCACATTAGTAACCTGTGAAGACCTTGCTGCTACAGAACGTATTATTGTAAAAGGCGATTTGAAAGAAACAAAAGATTATTCACAGACATCTGATGAAATTCTAACAGCTTTCAATCAACCATATAAACAATTTAGTTAAGATAAGTCAGTGAAAAGATGATATCTGGAGAGGACAATCCTTGTCTTCTCCATTTTATATTTAGAGCTATAAACATTTGTTTATTACAGTTGTTATACTCAATGAAAATCAAAGAGCGAACTAGGAATCTAGAAGCAGGCTGTACTTGAGTAGGGTAAGACAGACTGACGTGGTTTGAAGAGGTTTTCGAAGAGTGTTAATATTCTGAAAATCAAAAACATTCAGTTTGATGATGTTACTAGTAATGTTACTTGGGTTTTGGAATACTCTCAGTGAGGGATGGTAACTCTTTTTATACCATAACTAATAATACAAAGTGTGTAATCTTAAAGTAGATATAAAGAGTTAAATTTTAAAAAAATTATTATTTGTTTATTTTTTATGTTATAATAACAAATATAAAAATTAGGAGATGTTTATGAGTTCTTCAGAGTTTATTTCGAAGATAGATTATTATTGCCATAAGAAAGAAAGTCTTTTCAAGCAAAGCAAGTTCAAATATGCTATTCGTTCCATGTTTGCAGGTGCTTTTTTAACTTTTAGTATAGCTGCTGGGGCTATTGGTGCGGATTTATTAAATAATATTGTTCCAAGTAGTGGGTATTTCCTTTTTCCATTTGTTTTCGCTTGGGGTCTGGCTTATATCGTCTTTCTAAATGCGGAATTGATAACTTCCAATATGATGTATTTAACAGCAGGTGCATTTTTGAAAAAGATTGATTGGAAAAAGGCAATGATTATTTTACTCTATTGTACTCTGTTTAATCTAATTGGTGCGATGATAGCTGGATGGTTATTTGCTAACTCGTCAGCCTTTTCTCATCTAACAAATGATAGTTTTCTACCTAAGTTAGTGGCTAAGAAGTTGGCGCGTCCAAGTGATTTAGTCCTGCTCGAAGGAATTCTCGCAAATGTATTTGTAAATATCGCCATTCTTTCGTCTATACTAGTCAAAGATGGTAGTGCCAAACTATGGATTATTTTATCAGCTATTTCCATGTTCGTCTTCTTGTCTAATGAGCATATAGCAGCCAATTTTGCTTCCTTTAGTATTATGAAATTCAGTATGATTGCTGATCAAGTACCTCACTTTGATATTCCAAATATCCTTCGACATTGGGGAGTAACCTTTATTGCTAACTTTATTGGTGGAGGACTTCTAATTGGATTACCATATGCCTTTCTAAATAAGAATCAAGATGTATATGTTGATTAAGAAGAGTCAGATTAGAAAGAGAATTAGAAGGATTCCCTTTTTTCTTTTATAGAATAGGTTTGAGGAGAAAATCGTTTTGTAAATCTTAACAACAAAATATATTAAATAGAGTAAAAGTTAGTCCATGAAATCACGATATTCTGATAATTAAAAATTCTAAAAGCTTGTTATTAAAACTATGTAAACGATTGCTGAATTTTTAAATTTATCAAAAATAGAATTAGGAAAGGCTTTTCATTATAGCTATTTTATGTTATAATTATCACAAATAAAAGCTTTAGGAGTTTATTATGGTTTCTTCAGAATTTATCTCAAAGATTGAATTTGCTTGCAAGAAGAAAGAAAGTCTTTATAGTCAAAGCAAATTGAAGTATGCGATTCGTTCCATGTTCGCAGGTGCTTTTTTAACCTTCAGTACTGCCGCAGGTGCAGTTGGAGCTGACTTGATTAATAAAATTGCACCAGGTAGTGGACGCTTCCTCTTCCCATTTGTATTTGCTTGGGGATTGGCCTACATTGTTTTCTTGAATGCTGAGTTGGTAACATCAAACATGATGTTCTTAACTGCTGGTAGTTTCTTGAAAAAAATTTCTTGGAGAAAAACAGCTGAGATTTTACTTTACTGTACCTTGTTCAACCTTATCGGGGCTTTGATAGCAGGTTGGGGCTTTGCTCATCTGACTCACGATAGTTTCATTTCAGGGGTTGTTGAGATGAAGTTAGGTCGCTCAAATGAATTAGTCTTACTTGAGGCGATTTTGGCCAATATTTTCGTAAATATTGCGATTCTTTCATTTGTTTTGGTCAAAGATGGTGGTGCCAAACTTTGGCTAGTTTTATCAGCAATTTACATGTTTGTATTCTTAACAAATGAGCACATTGCTGCGAACTTTGCTTCTTTTGCGATTGTAAAATTCAGTGTTGCTGCTGATTCAATTGCTAACTTCGGTGTTGGAAATATGCTTCGTCACTGGGGTGTAACCTTCGTTGGAAACTTGATTGGCGGTGGTCTCTTGATGGGTCTTCCATATGCCTTCCTCAATAAAAACGAAGATACTTATGTAGATTAAGAAAATAAGCACGATTGAGTCGTGCTTTTGCGTTTTTAAAATAGGGCAATAGCTATTTTCTATATCAAAATATAGAAAATTGATATTGGTAAACTATAACTCAAGGTGTTACAATATCCTTAATCAAACTATTTGGAGGTCGTTTTATGACTCGTGATTTTAAATTTGAAACTTTGCAACTACACGCTGGTCAAGTTGTGGATCCAGCAACTAAGTCTCGTGCAGTGCCTATTTATCAAACAACATCCTTTGTTTTTGATGACACGCAGGAAGGTGCCGATTTGTTTGCCTTGAGAAAACCAGGTAATATCTATACTCGTATCACCAACCCTACAACAGCTGCCTTTGAAGAAAGAATTGCTGCCCTTGAAGGTGGCGTTGGAGCTCTTGCAACAGCATCAGGTATGGCCGCGGTTACTTATACGATTTTGGCTCTTGCACATGCTGGTGATCATGTAGTAGCAGCATCAACTATTTACGGTGGAACCTTTAATCTCTTGAAAGAAACCCTTCCTCGTTATGGTATCACAACAACCTTTGTGGATGTAGATAATTTGGAGGAAGTAGAAGCAGCTATCAATGACAATACCAAGCTTGTCTTGATTGAAACCTTGGGGAATCCCTTGATTAACATTCCTGACTTGGAAAAATTGGCTGAGATTGCGCATAAACATCAGATTCCACTCGTTTCTGACAATACCTTTGCTACACCTTATTTGATTAATGTTTTTTCTCACGGTGTAGATATTGCCATTCACTCTGCGACTAAGTTTATCGGTGGGCATGGTACAACTATTGGTGGAGTGATTGTCGACAGCGGTCGTTTTGACTGGGCAGCTTCAGGGAAATTTCCTCAATTTGTTGAGGAAGACCCAAGTTATCATAACTTGAGCTATACTCGTGATGTGGGTGCAGCAGCTTTTATTATCGCTGTCCGTGTTCAATTGCTTCGTGATACAGGTGCAGCCTTGTCGCCATTTAATGCCTTCCTCTTGCTTCAAGGACTGGAAACCCTTTCACTTCGTGTGGAACGTCATGTACAAAATGCAGAGAAAATTGTTGAATTCCTTGTAAATCATCCTAAGGTAGAAAAAGTTAACTATCCAAAATTGGCTGATAGTCCTTATCATGCCTTGGCTGAGAAATATTTACCAAAAGGTGTGGGATCAATCTTTACCTTCCATGTCAAAGGTGGGGAGGCAGAAGCACGCAAGGTAATTGATAATTTAGAAATCTTCTCTGACCTTGCAAACGTGGCAGACGCTAAGTCTCTGGTTGTTCATCCAGCTACAACCACTCACGGTCAATTGTCAGAAAAAGACCTAGAAGCAGCAGGTGTCACACCAAACCAAATCCGTTTGTCAATCGGTCTTGAAAATGTAGAGGATTTGATTGAAGACTTGCGCTTGGCCTTGGAAAAAATTTAAAGTAAAAGATATAAACAGTGGGTTTTGACTCACTGTTTTTGATTTTCCCTCAGGCATGATATAATGGTTAAAGAAGTCTAGAAAGAGGAACGATATGAACGAAATCAAATGCCCCAATTGTGGGGAAGTCTTTACAGTAAATGAAAGCCAGTATGCCGAACTTTTGTCCCAAGTGAGAACGGCAGAGTTTGACAAGGAATTACACGACCGCATGAAGCAGGAACTGGCCTTGGCTGAGCAAAAGGCTATGAATGAGCAACAGTCTAAACTAGCTCAAAAAGACCAAGAAATCGCGCAATTGCAGAGTCAAATCCAAAACTTTGATACAGAGAAGGAATTGGCCAAGAAAGAAGTTGAACAGACAAGCCATCAGGCTCTCTTGGCCAAGGACAAGGAAGTGCAGGCCTTGGAAAACCAATTGGCGACCTTGCGTTTGGAACATGAAAATCAACTGCAAAAGACCCTTTCTGACCTTGAAAAAGAACGAGATCAGGTCAAAAATCAACTCCTCTTGCAAGAAAAAGAAAATGAATTATCTTTAGCTTCTGTTAAGCAAAACTATGAAGCCCAACTTAAAGCAGCCAGTGAACAAGTCGAATTTTACAAGAACTTTAAGGCTCAACAATCTACAAAAGCGATTGGGGAAAGTCTGGAACAGTATGCAGAGAGTGAGTTTAACAAGGTCCGTAGTTTTGCCTTTCCAAATGCTTACTTTGAGAAGGATAACAAGGTCTCTGCGCGTGGATCTAAGGGGGACTTTATCTTCCGTGAGAATGATGAAAATGGAGTAGAAATCATTTCTATCATGTTTGAGATGAAAAACGAAGCGGACGGGACAGAGAAGAAGCATAAGAACGCGGATTTTTACAAGGAATTGGACAAGGACCGTCGGGAGAAGAACTGTGAATATGCGGTGTTGGTGACTATGTTAGAAGCAGATAACGACTACTTTAACACAGGGATTGTTGACGTCAGCCACGAGTATGAAAAGATGTATGTGGTTCGCCCTCAATTCTTTATCCAGTTGATTGGTCTCTTACGCAATGCTGCTCTTAATTCTCTAAAATACAAGCAGGAGTTAGCCTTGGTTCGGGAGCAAAATATTGATATCACGCATTTTGAGGAAGACTTGGATGCCTTTAAATTAGCTTTTGCCAAGAACTACAATTCAGCTTCGACTAACTTTGGTAAAGCTATTGATGAAATTGACAAGGCCATCAAACGCATGGAAGAGGTCAAGAAATTCCTAACCACATCTGAAAACCAACTCCGTCTAGCTAATAATAAGCTGGAAGACGTTTCAGTAAAAAAATTAACTCGAAAAAATCCAACCATGAAAGCGAAGTTTGAAGCATTGAAGGGGGAGTAGAAAGCAAGAATGAACGGTATTATTAACTTAAAAAAAGAAGCGGGAATGACCTCGCATGATGCGGTTTTTAAACTGCGTAAGATTTTGGGAACCAAGAAAATTGGACATGGTGGGACCTTGGATCCGGATGTAGTGGGAGTTCTGCCCATTGCAGTTGGCAAGGCGACGCGCATGGTCGAGTTTATGCAGGACGAGGGTAAGGTCTATGAGGGGGAAATCACTCTGGGCTATTCCACGACGACTGAGGATGCCAGTGGGGAAGTGGTCGCAGAGACACCTGTTTTATCGCACTTGGATGAAAAGCTTGTTGATAAAGCAATCGCCAGTCTGACAGGACCTATTATTCAGATTCCGCCTATGTATTCGGCAGTCAAGGTCAATGGTCGCAAGCTCTATGAGTATGCTCGTGCTGGTCGGGAAGTGGAACGTCCAGAACGTCAGGTGACCATTTATCAATTTGAGCGGACAAGTCCGATTTCTTATGAGGGGAATCTAGCACGTTTTACTTTCCGTGTGAAATGTAGTAAAGGGACATACATCCGTACCTTATCGGTTGACTTGGGAGAGAAGCTGGGTTATGCGGCTCATATGTCTCAGTTGACACGGACTAGTGCTGCAGGGTTACAGTTAGATGCTGCTTTGACCTTGGAAGAAATTGCTGAAAAAGTAGAGGCTGGTCAACTGGACTTTCTCCATCCTCTAGAGATTGGGACGGGGGACCTTGTCAAAGTTTTCCTAAATCAAGAAGAGGCTACAGAAGTGCGCTTTGGTCGTTTTATCGAACTCGACCAAACAAACCAAGAATTGGCTGCCTTTGAAGATGACAAATTATTAGCCATTCTTGAAAAACGGGGGGATCTTTACAAGCCAAGGAAGGTTTTTAACTAGTATAACTGGGGTGTGGGGATGGAATTGTTTTCCCTAGACTATCCAAACCAGACTATAAATTTTGCAAAAAATGTGATAGAATAGACGACGGATAAAAAAACGGAGGATAGCATGCAAAATAGACCAATCATTATCGGAGTGACAGGCGGTTCTGGTGGAGGTAAGACCAGTGTTTCAAGAGCCATTTTATCGCACTTCCCTGATGAAAAGATTTCCATGATTGAGCATGATTCGTACTACAAGGATCAGTCTCATTTGACCTTTGAAGAGCGTGTCAAAACCAACTACGACCATCCTTTTGCCTTTGATACAGACTTGATGATCGAGCAGATTAAGGAATTGTTGGCAGGGCGTCCGGTGGACATCCCGACTTATGACTATACAGAGCATACACGGAGTAGCAAGACCTATCGTCAGGAGCCTCAAGATGTCTTTATTGTTGAGGGGATTTTGGTCTTGGAGGACAAGCGTCTGCGCGATTTGATGGATATCAAGATTTTTGTGGATACGGATGACGATGTGCGCATTATTCGTCGTATCAAGCGTGATATGGAAGAACGTGGTCGTAGCTTGGATAGCGTTATTGACCAGTATTTAGGTGTGGTTAAACCTATGTATCATCAGTTTATCGAGCCAACTAAGCGTTATGCTGATATCGTCATTCCTGAGGGAGTCAGCAATACAGTTGCTATTGACCTGTTGACGACCAAGATTGCAAAGATTTTGGAAGAAGCTCGAAACAGCAAATAATCAGACGTGGAGGCCTTGCTTCCTTTTTCTATTTTTCCCTCATAATGGTACATAAATGGAGATTTTTAGGCATATTTTTGGTATAATAATACCCATGAAAGAGCAAGAAAATGAATAGTAGGTGGAGATGGAAAAGTATTTATCGGTAACAACTTTGACCAAGTATCTGAAAATGAAATTCGATAAAGACCCTTATTTGGAACGGGTCTATTTAACTGGTCAAGTTTCCAACTTTCGTAAACGATCTACTCACCAATATTTCTCCCTAAAAGATGACCATGCAGTTATTCAAGCGACTATTTGGTCGGGGATTTATCAGAAATTAGGCTTCGATTTGGAAGAAGGGATGAAAATCAATATAATTGGGCGTGTACAGGTCTACGAACCAAGTGGTAGCTACTCTATCATCATTGAAAAGGCAGAGCCTGATGGGGTTGGTGCGCTTGCGATTCAGTTTGAGCAACTCAAGAAAAAATTGACAGAAGAAGGCCTGTTTCAAGAACGTTTCAAGCAACCTCTGCCCCAATTTTCTAAGAGAATTGGTGTAGTAACCAGTCGCAGTGGAGCCGTTATTCGAGACATTATCACGACCGTCAGCAGACGCTTTACAGGTGTTGATATCCTTCTCTATCCGACCAAGGTTCAAGGTGAAGGAGCTGCGGAGGAAATAGCTCGTAATATTGCGCGTGCTAATCAACGGGACGATTTGGACTTGCTGATTATTGGTCGTGGTGGCGGTTCCATAGAGGATCTCTGGGCCTTTAACGAAGAAATTGTGGTACGAGCTATTTTTGAATCTCGTTTACCAGTTATTTCTAGTGTAGGACATGAGACAGATGTGACTTTAGCAGATTTTGTGGCAGATCGACGAGCTGCAACGCCAACAGCAGCTGCTGAACTAGCAACACCTGTGACCAAGTTGGATCTATTAGCTCATTTGCAAAATCAGGAAAAACGGATGGCTACGGCAGTTCGAAATGTCCTATCTAAGAAACAAGAAGCTTTTAAAAAATGCAGTCAGTCTGTTATCTTTAGACAACCAGAGCGTTTGTATGATGGTTATTTGCAACGCTTGGATCAACTGCAACTGCGCTTAAAACAAAGTTTACGAACACGGATTTCTGATAACAAACAAGTCGTCCAAGCAAGGATGCATCGCCTGGTACAATTATCACCTGTTACCAAAATTCAACGTTATCAAGACCGTCTAGGCCAGTTGGATAAGCTCCTACGTAGCCAAATGGCTTTGGTTTATGATGTCAAGGTTGCTGAGGTGAAAAGACTTTCAGAAGCCTTGCTCATGTTGGATACCAGTCGAATCGTGGCGCGTGGCTATGCTATTGTCAAGAAAGAAGAGTCAGTAGTCGATTCGGTTGAGAGTTTGAAGAAAAAAGACCAAGTGACGCTTTTGATGCGAGATGGTCAAGTAGAATTAGAGGTTAAAGATGTCAAAACAAAAGAAATTTGAGGAAAATCTAGCAGAACTGGAGACCATTGTCCAAAGTTTGGAAAATGGTGAAATTGCTCTGGAAGATGCGATTGCTGCCTTTCAAAAGGGCATGGTCTTGTCAAAAGAGCTCCAAGCGACGCTGGACAAGGCTGAAAAAACCTTGGTTAAGGTCATGCAAGAAGACGGAACAGAAAGTGATTTTGAATGAAAAAGCAAGAAAAATTAGCTCTTGTCGAGTCGACTTTGGAAGATTTTTATGGAGACCAGCAGTTTGCTTCTAGTTTGCGAGAGTCTGTTCTCTATTCCATTCATGCTGGTGGCAAGCGTATTCGACCTTTTCTCTTGTTAGAAGTTTTGGAAGCCTTGCATATTGCCATCAAACCTGCTCACGCGCAGGTGGCAGCTGCCTTGGAAATGATTCATACAGGGAGTTTGATTCACGATGATCTTCCTGCCATGGATGATGATGATTACCGTCGAGGGCGGTTAACCAATCACAAGAAATTTGGCGAAGCAATGGCCATTTTGGCAGGAGATGCCTTGTTCCTAGATCCCTATGCCTTGATAGCGCAGGCAGATTTGCCAAGTCAGATCAAGGTGGACTTGATTGCCAACTTATCGCTGGCTTCAGGTAGTTTGGGCATGGTGGCAGGGCAGGTTTTGGACATGGAGGGTGAACACCAGCACCTGTCTTTGGAAGAACTCCAGACCATCCATGCCAATAAGACTGGAAAACTACTAGCCTTTCCCTTCCAAGCGGCTGCTATTATTGCTGAATTGGCTCCTGAAATGCAGGCAAAGCTGAAAACTGTTGGTGAATTGATTGGGCTTGCTTTTCAGGTCAGAGACGATGTGCTGGATGTGACCGCTAGTTTTGAGGAAATCGGTAAGACACCACAAAAGGATCTACAGGCAGAAAAATCAACCTATCCTGCTTTGTTGGGCTTGGAAGAAGCCATTGCCTTTTGTAACCAGACTTTGGATCAAGCTAATGCAAAATTAGAAGAAATTGCCCAACAGGTTCCCTTTGAAATAGAATCGATTGTAAGTGTAGTAGAAAGTTTGAGAATCAATGGCTAAGGAAAGAGTGGATGTACTAGCTTATAAACAGGGCTTGTTTGAAACGAGAGAGCAGGCCAAGCGCGGTGTCATGGCTGGTCTAGTTGTAGCAGTCCTTAATGGAGAACGGTTTGACAAACCAGGAGAGAAAATTCCAGATGACACCGAGTTAAAACTCAAGGGGGAGAAACTCAAATATGTTAGTCGTGGTGGCTTGAAACTGGAAAAGGCCTTGCAGGTCTTTGATTTGTCAGTTGAAGGAGTTACAACGATTGATATTGGTGCCTCTACTGGAGGTTTTACCGATGTCATGTTGCAGAATGGTGCTGAGTTAGTCTTTGCGGTTGATGTTGGTACCAATCAGTTGGCTTGGAAACTACGCCAAGACCCACGAGTTGTCAGCATGGAGCAGTTCAATTTCCGCTATGCTGAAAAGACTGATTTCGAGCAGGAACCGATCTTTGCCAGTATTGATGTGAGTTTCATTTCCCTAAGTCTGATCCTTCCGGCCTTGCACCGTGTCTTGGCAGATCAAGGTCAGGTCGTAGCTCTGGTTAAACCCCAGTTTGAGGCAGGACGTGAGCAGATTGGGAAAAATGGAATCATTCGTGATGCCAAGGTGCATCAACATGTTCTTGAATCTGTCACAGCTATGGCAGTAGAGGAAGGTTTTTCAGTCCTTGGTTTGGACTTTTCTCCCATCCAAGGTGGACATGGAAATATTGAATTTTTAGCGTATTTGAAAAAAGAAGAGTCAGCAAGCAATCAGGTTCTTGCTGAGATTGAAGAAGTAGTAGAGAGGGCGCATAGTCAATTTAAAAATGAATAAAAAAGAGAGACTTGAAAAAATTAGACGATTTGTGACAGATTATCAAATCGGTACGCAAGAAGAAATCGTAGAACATTTGAAAGAGGCAGGCATCACTGCCACTCAGGCAACAGTATCCCGAGATATCAAAGAGCTAGGTATTGTCAAAATTCCTTTGAGAGATAACACCTATGTCTATGAATTGCCAAAATCAATCGTGAAAAGTTTGCAACTGGCTGAAGACAATATCGAATCGGCTGAATTGATGGATAAGATGATTAATCTCCAGGTTATCCCAGGAAATACAGCTTTTGTAAAAGCTCAGTTAATCGAGACTTTTGCGGACAAAATTTTTAGCTGTTTGGCTGATGATAGCTCGATTTTAGTCATTGCCAGAAGTGAAAGTCTAGCTGAGGAAATCTTTGAACAAGTAAAAAATTGGTAGGTCTATATGTTACTTGAAATTTCGATAAAAAACTTTGCCATTATTGAGGCTATTTCCCTCAATTTTGAAAAGGGAATGACTGTCCTGACTGGTGAAACGGGTGCAGGGAAGTCGATTATCATTGATGCCATGAATATGATGTTGGGAGCTCGTGCTACGACAGATGTTATTCGTCATGGTGCGTCAAAGGCAGAGATTGAGGGACTTTTTTCAGTTGAGAATAGTCGCCTTTTACAGGAAATTTTTGATGAGCAAGGTTTGGAATTGGGGGATGAAATTATCATCCGTCGGGAAATCTTGCAAAATGGTCGTAGTATCAGTCGCGTGAATGGTCAGATGGTCAATCTGTCTGTTTTGCGAGCAATTGGGCAACATCTGGTAGATATTCATGGTCAGCATGACCAAGAAGAGTTAATGCGCCCTCAACTTCATATTCAAATGTTGGATGAATTCGGTGACGTAGCTTTTTGGGACTTGAAAGAAACCTATCAAACGAGTTTTGATGCTTATCGAAAAATGCGCAAGCAGGTTCTGGAAGTCAAGAAAAACCAACAGGAACACAAGGCTCGTATTGAAATGTTGGAATTTCAAATGGCAGAGATTGAGGCAGCAAACTTGCAGGCTGGAGAAGATTTGACTCTTAATCAAGAGCGTGATAAACTGCTCAACCATAAAAATATTGCGGATACACTGACCAATGCCTACAGCATGTTGGACAATGAAGATTTTTCAAGTTTGGCCAATGTTCGTTCGGCTATGAATGACATGGAAAGTGTTGAAGAGTATGACCCTGAATACCGTGAAATTTCAAGCTCTCTGTCTGAGACCTACTATGTCTTAGAAGATATTAGCAAACGTCTGGAAGCTATCATTGAGGACCTTGATTTTGACGGCAAGCGTCTTATGCAGGTTGAAAATCGTTTGGACCTCCTTCATACCATTACCCGTAAGTATGGTGGGACTGTAGACGATGTCTTGCTTTACTTTGCCAAGATTACAGAAGAATACAATCTCTTGACAGGCAATAACCTTTCGTCTGAGGACATGGAAGCAGAGCTTAAAAAGTTGGAAGTCAACCTTGTCGATTTGGCAGGTCAACTTGCATCTGCTCGTCATGATTTGGCCCAGCAGCTCGAAGCAGAGATTAAACAAGAGCTTCAAGACCTCTATATGGAAAAAGCCCAGTTTCAAGTTCGTTTTAGCAAAGGCAAATTCAGCCGTGAGGGCAATGAAATGGTCGAATTTTACATTTCAACTAACCCCGGCGAAGATTTTAAACCCTTGGTCAAGGTTGCGTCTGGTGGGGAATTATCTCGTCTCATGCTAGCCATTAAGTCTGCCTTTTCACGTAAAGAAGGCAAGACCAGCATAGTCTTTGATGAGGTGGATACAGGAGTTTCAGGTCGTGTAGCTCAGGCTATTGCGCAGAAGATTCACAAGATTGGTCAGCATGGTCAGGTTTTGGCTATTTCCCATTTGCCACAAGTGATTGCGATTGCAGATTATCAATTCTTTATTGAGAAGATTAGCAATGAGCATTCAACGGTTTCGACTGTTCGTCTCTTGACGGTTGAAGAGCGCGTGGAAGAAGTTGCCAAGATGTTGGCAGGTGATGATGTGACGGAAGCAGCCCTGACGCAAGCCAGAGAATTGTTGAGAAACAGGGAGAAATAAGATGACAGACTATTATGTAATTGGAGATGTTCATGGAAAAGCTGGGATGCTGGAAGACCTTCTCAAAACCTGGGATGGTCAGACCCAGTTGCTATTTCTAGGAGATTTGATTGACCGCGGTGAAGATAGTCGCCGTGTTCTTGAAATGGTTAAGGATTTAGTGGACAATCAAGGGGCTATCTGTCTATCAGGAAACCACGAGTATATGTTTCTGACTTGGCTCGATGACCCAGAAGAAAGCTATGACCACTATCGTCGTAATGGTGGTGATACAACCATTAACTCTATCTTAGGTCGTCCCTTGGATGCACCAGTTGATGGAGTTGAGGATGCCAAGTGTGTTGCTACTGAAGCGGCAGACTTGGTCGAATTCATTCGTCAAATGCCATTTGTAGTAGAGACAGACAAGTATATCTTTGTTCACGCAGGTATTGATTTGACTTTGGATGACTGGCATGAAACCACAGATTATAAAAAAGTGTGGCTCAGAAAACCATTCCACGAAGCCGAAAATCATACTGGAAAAATCATTGTCTTTGGTCATACGCCAGTTTATGGTTTGTTAAAGCAAGAGCGTGGTACTGCTGAGCTTTGGGTGACAGAAGACGGTAAGATTGGAATGGATGGAGGAGCTGTTTATGGTGGTGTCCTTCATGGGATTGTCTTTACAGACCAAGGAATGACAGAACACCACTTTATCGAAAATGACGGCTTTGTTGCTGAAGATTAGTACTCCTGGCAGGGTATGGTCTTGTCAAAATATCAAAAACAATTTATAATAAATAGATACCCTGAAAGGAAGAGAATCATGAACTTAGAAGAATTGAAAAAACGACAGGAGAAAATCCGTAACTTCTCTATTATCGCCCATATTGACCACGGTAAATCAACTCTAGCAGACCGCATTTTGGAAAAGACAGAGACAGTATCCAGTCGTGAAATGCAGGCCCAACTTTTGGATAGCATGGATTTAGAGCGAGAACGTGGGATTACTATTAAACTCAATGCCATCGAGTTGAATTACACTGCAAAAGATGGGGAAACTTATATTTTCCACTTGATTGACACGCCGGGGCACGTAGACTTCACCTATGAAGTTTCACGTTCGCTCGCTGCCTGTGAGGGAGCGATTTTGGTGGTTGATGCGGCTCAAGGTATTGAGGCTCAAACCCTTGCCAACGTTTATCTGGCCTTGGACAATGATTTGGAGATTATGCCAGTCATTAACAAAATTGACCTGCCAGCTGCAGATCCAGAGCGCGTGCGTACAGAGATTGAAGATGTCATTGGATTGGATGCCAGCGAAGCAGTTTTGGCTTCTGCTAAGGCTGGAATCGGTATTGAAGAAATCCTTGAGCAAATCGTAGAAAAAGTACCAGCACCAACAGGTGATGTGACGGCGCCACTTAAGGCCTTGATTTTCGACTCTGTTTACGATGCTTACCGTGGGGTTATTCTCCAAGTGCGTGTTATGGACGGGGTGGTCAAACCTGGCGATAATATTCAGCTTATGAGCAATGGTAAGACCTTTGATGTGACTGAGGTTGGAATTTTCACTCCTAAGGCAGTTGGTCGTGATTTCCTTGCGACTGGTGACGTTGGTTATATTGCGGCTTCTATTAAGACGGTTCAAGACACTCGTGTGGGTGATACCGTTACCTTGGCAACTAATCCTGCGGCTGAGCCCTTACATGGTTACAAGCAGATGAATCCTATGGTTTTTGCGGGTCTCTATCCAATCGAATCAAACAAGTACAATGACCTTCGTGAAGCCCTTGAAAAATTGCAACTGAATGATGCTAGTCTTCAGTTTGAACCAGAAACATCTCAGGCCCTTGGATTTGGTTTCCGTTGTGGTTTCCTTGGTCTTCTTCATATGGATGTTATCCAAGAACGTTTGGAACGTGAGTTCAACATCGACCTCATCATGACAGCTCCGTCTGTTATTTACAAAGTTAATTTGACCGATGGTGAGTCTATGGATGTGTCCAACCCGTCTGAATTCCCAGATCCAACTAAGATTGCGACCATTGAAGAGCCTTATGTTAAAGCGCAAATCATGGTACCACAGGAGTTTGTCGGAGCAGTGATGGAATTAGCTCAGCGCAAGCGTGGGGACTTTGTGACTATGGACTATATTGATGATAACCGTGTCAATGTTATCTATCAAATTCCACTTGCTGAAATCGTCTTTGATTTCTTTGATAAGCTTAAGTCTTCAACTCGTGGTTATGCAAGTTTTGACTACGAATTGTCAGAATATCGCCCATCTAAGTTGGTGAAAATGGATATCCTTCTCAATGGAGACAAGGTGGATGCCCTCAGCTTTATCGTTCACAAGGATTTTGCTTACGAACGTGGTAAACTTATCGTTGATAAGCTCAAGAAAATCATCCCTCGTCAACAATTTGAGGTGCCAATTCAAGCAGCAATTGGACACAAGATTGTGGCTCGTACTGATATCAAGGCCCTTCGTAAGAATGTACTTGCCAAGTGTTACGGTGGTGACGTTTCTCGTAAACGCAAACTCCTTGAAAAACAAAAAGCTGGTAAGAAACGTATGAAAGCTATCGGATCAGTAGAAGTACCACAAGAAGCCTTCCTCAGCGTCTTGAGTATGGATGAAGAATAAGTTGTCAGAATTATTTTTCCTTGTTTACAGGAAATTTATATAAGAATTAATAGTAAAGCAGGCTTAAATGGTCTGCTTTTTTAGGTTCTGGAACGCAATAAATGTTTGTTTAATTGTTTGTTTTTATATAACAAACTATAAAAACAACAAAAATATAAAAAAAGAGACAAAAAAAGAACAGAAAAATATTGACAACGATTTCATATAGTGTTATACTTATAGCATAAAGTTAATGGAAAGAAGGGAAAACCTTATGGGATTAGATCATTTCTTTGACAAAAACCTTGTGTTTTGCTTAGAAGCGGATAATCAAGAACAACTATTTGATCAGGTAGCTACCTTATTGGAAGAACGAGAAATCGTGACTCCAACCTATCGCGAAGCCTTGATCACGCGTGAAAAGTCATTTCCAACTGGCTTAGATATGGAATTTTTGGGTAAGGATTTGCCGAATGTTGCTATTCCTCATACAGATATTGTTCATAATCTAGCTGAAAAAGTTGTAGTGGTTCGATTAGAAAAACCAGTGACTTTCCACAATATGATTGCACCAGATAAGGAAGTAGAGGTATCCTTGCTCTTCTTTATCATTAATAACTCAAGTTCAAGTCAAACCAACATTCTTGCTCAGTTGATGGACTTCTTTACTGGAAATGGTCATCTTGAAGACCTATCAAAAATTTCAGAACCAGAAGCTCTCTATGCTTATATAGCTGAAGCAACCGCTTAATCTTGTCAATTAAAAATATTAAATCGGAGGAAATCCATATGATTAAAATTCTTGCTGCCTGCGGTGCAGGTGTTAACTCAAGCCACCAAATTAAAAGTGCTCTTGAAGAAGAACTTTCAAACCGCGGTTTTGATGTTCACTGTGATGCGGTCATGGTCAAAGATGTTAATGAAGATCTTATCAAAGGTTATGACATCTTCACACCAATTGCTGCGACAGACCTTGGTTTTGACCCAGGTATTCCAGTTATCGAAGCTGGACCAATTTTATTCCGTATCCCAGCTATGAGTGCTCCAGTATTTGACAATATTGAAGCAGCCATTAAAGAACACGGGTTAAGCTAATTTTAATTTGTTAACATTCATATAACATAAAAAGGGAGGAACTATTATGGATGTCATTATCGAACTAGCTAATAAGCTGTTCAAACCCATCTTGGACATGGGTGGACCAATCATCATGCTGATCATTTTGACAGTATTGGCTCTACTTTTTGGAGTGAAATTCTCCAAAGCGCTTGAAGGTGGTATCAAACTTGCCATCGCTCTTACTGGTATCGGTGCTATCATCGGTATGCTAAATGGTGCTTTCTCAGCATCACTTGCAAAATTCGTTGAAAATACTGGTATTCAATTGAACATCACCGACGTTGGTTGGGCACCGCTTGCTACAATCACTTGGGGATCTGCTTGGACACTTTACTTCTTGCTCATCATGTTGATTGTCAACGTAGTGATGCTTGCTATGAAGAAAACTGATACACTTGACGTTGATATCTTCGATATCTGGCACTTGTCTATCACAGGTCTTTTGATTAAATGGTATGCAGACAACAATGGCGTTAGCCAAGGAGTTTCACTCTTCATTGCGACTGCAGCAGTTGTACTTGTAGGGGTTCTTAAAATTATCAACTCTGACTTGATGAAACCTACATTCGACGATCTTCTTAACGCACCAAGTTCATCACCAATGACTTCAACTCACATGAACTACATGATGAACCCAGTTATCATGGTTTTGGATAAGATTTTTGAAAAATTCTTCCCAGGTCTTGATAAATATGACTTTGATGCTGCTAAATTGAACAAGAAAATCGGTTTCTGGGGATCTAAATTCTTCATCGGTTTCATCCTTGGTATTGTTATCGGTTTGATGGGTACTCCACATCCAGTTGCTGGCGTAGAAGATGCATCAAACTGGCAATTAGTTATTAAAGGTTGGTTGTCTCTTGGTTTGACAGCTGGTGTGTCTTTGGAACTCTTCTCACTTATCGGTTCATGGTTCATCGCTGCCGTAGAGCCACTTTCACAAGGTATTACAAACGTTGCTACTAAACGTCTTCAAGGACGTAAATTCAACATCGGTCTTGACTGGCCTTTCATCGCTGGTCGTGCTGAAGTTTGGGCTTGTGCCAACGTACTTGCACCAATCATGTTGGTTGAAGCAGTGCTTCTTTCAAAAGTCGGAAATGGTATCTTGCCACTTGCAGGTATCATCGCTATGGGTGTTACTCCAGCTCTCTTGGTTGTAACACGTGGTAAATTGCTCCGTATGATTATCTTCGGAACACTCTTGTTGCCACTCTTCCTTCTTTCAGGTACACTTATCGCACCATTTGCAACAGAACTTGCTAAAGGTGTAGGTGCCTTCCCAGAAGGTGTGAGCCAAACTCAATTGATCACTCACTCAACTCTTGAAGGACCAATCGAAAAACTTCTTGGTTGGACAATTGGTAACACTACAACAGGTGATATCAAAGCAATCCTTGGTGCTGTAGTCTTCCTTGTATTCTATATCGGTATCTTTGCTTGGTACAGAAAACAAATGATTAAACGTAACGAAGAGTACGCAGCAAAAGCAAAATAATGTGCTCCTATAAAATGTAAGCTCAATGAAAATCAAAGAGCAAACTAGGAAGCTAGCCGCAGGCTGTACTAAAGTACGGCAAGGCGACGCTGACGAAGTTTGAATTGGATTTTCGCAGAGTGTAAATTGTTGAAACTAGGTTGTCATACCATTAGGAGTGACAGCCTAGTTTTTTATAAACTATCAAGAAATCGGAGAAAATAATGGTAATTGAATTAAAATCAGAACAATTAAGTGTTCAATTTAACAGTTTTGGCGGGGCTCTTTCTTCTATAAAAGATGCTGAAGGTCTGGAGTATTTGTGGCAAGGGGATGCCACTTATTGGAGTGGACAAGCTCCTGTTCTCTTCCCTATTTGCGGTTCTTTGAGAGAGGATACAGCCCTCTATATAGATGAGAAGGGACAAGAAAGAAAAGGAAACATTCCTCGTCATGGTTTGGTTCGTAAGAAAGAATTTGAATTAGTTGAACAGACAGACAAGAGTGTAACTTTTGCAATTGAAGACGATGAGAATAGCTATCAAAACTATCCTTATCATTTCCGCTTAGAAATCACTTATATCCTTACTAGCAAGACAGTACGAACTCAATACAAAATATTTAATAAAGAAACTAGCAAGGTCATGCCTTACTTTATTGGTGGACATCCAGGATTTAATTGTCCTCTGCTTGATGATGAAGTCTATGAAGATTATTATCTAGAGTTAGAGAAAGAAGAGACTTGCTCTGTTCCACGTCCTTTCCCAGAAACGGGTATGCTTGATTTTCAAGATAGAAGTCCATGGCTAGAGGGGCAAAAAGAAGTAGATCTCAGCTATGATTTGTTTAGCACAGATGCAGTTACTTTAGATGAATTACAATCTAGAACAATTGCCCTTCGTTCTCGTAAACATGATAAAGGGTTGAAAGTGCACTTTGCAGAGTTCTCAAATCTCATTATCTGGTCGACTTTGAATAAGGGACCTTTCATTGCTTTTGAACCATGGTCTGGCTTGTCAACATCCCTTGAAGAAGGAGATTATCTAGAAGATAAGAAGAATGTTCATCTCCTAGAACCTGGTCAAGTAGATCAAATTGGTTTTGATATCGAAATCTTTTAGATAAAAAACCACAAAAACAAACATTAACTGTTGACTTTTTCGATAAATAGGAGTATATTATGTTTATAAGCAACAAATGATGTTTGTAACAAACAAATAATCACTTGTTATATTCTCTTTGAAAGAGAGATTATTTATAGGAAACTGATTTCCTAAACTTGAATAAGGTGTCATTCATCTCATTCAATCCAATTTGTCAATAAACTGCTAGAAAGCCTTTTGTGGATAAACTGCTAACTACGAAAGTCTTTACTAGCCTAGAAAAATAAAAAGGAGTATACAATATGTCTATTGTTATCGGTGCAGATGCTGCAGGTTTGAGATTGAAAGAAGTTGTGAAAGACTTCTTGGAAAAAGAAAACTTCCACGTTGTGGATGTTACAGCTGAAGGTCAAGACTTTGTTGATGTGACTCTTGCTGTTGCTGCAGAAGTAAACAAAGAAGAACAAAACCTTGGTATCGTGATTGATGCCTATGGCGCTGGCCCATTTATGGTTGCAACTAAGATCAAAGGAATGGTTGCTGCAGAAGTTTCTGACGAACGTTCAGCTTATATGACTCGTGGTCACAACAACTCACGTATGATCACTATGGGTGCACAACTTGTTGGTGATGAATTGGCTAAAAACATCGCTAAAGGATTTGTTAACGGTAAATACGATGGTGGACGTCACCAAATTCGGGTCGATATGTTGAACAAAATGTGCTAATACTCTTCAAAAATCAAGATAATCTGTCGTCAGCTCACTTTAGCTAACCTCAGTTATGCTCGCAGCTCGCTTCCTAAGCTAATCTTGATTTTTCTTGAGTAAGGATAAATGATATTAGATTTATATAATTAATCGGAGGGAATAACTAATGAGAATTGCAATTGGATGTGACCACATCGTAACAGATGAAAAAATGGCGGTTTCAGAATTTTTGAAATCAAAAGGATATGAAGTCATTGACTTTGGTACCTATGACCACACACGTACTCACTACCCAATCTTTGGTAAAAAAGTTGGTGAAGCTGTAACTAGCGGTCAAGCTGATCTTGGAGTATGTATCTGTGGTACTGGTGTTGGTATTAACAACGCTGTAAATAAAGTTCCAGGTGTCCGTTCTGCCTTGGTTCGTGATATGACAACAGCCCTTTATGCTAAAGAGCAATTGAATGCTAACGTTATTGGTTTTGGTGGTAAGATTACTGGTGAATTGCTCATGTGTGATATTATTGAAGCTTTCATCCATGCTGAATACAAACCATCTGAAGAAAACAAAAAATTGATTGCGAAAATTGAACACGTTGAAAGTCATAATGCTCAACAAACAGATGCAAACTTCTTCACTGAATTCCTTGAAAAATGGGATCGCGGAGAATACCACGACTAAGAGGTGACCTATGATTTTAACAGTCACAATGAACCCATCCATTGATATTTCCTATCCCTTGGATGAGTTGAAGATTGATACTGTCAATCGTGTGGTGGATGTAACCAAAACTGCTGGTGGTAAGGGCCTCAATGTTACACGAGTGCTTTCAGAATTTGGCGATTCTGTTCTTGCTACTGGTTTAGTAGGTGGTAAACTTGGTGAGTTTTTGGTTGAACATATCGATGATAACGTTAAGAAAGATTTCTTCTCTATTCAGGGAGAAACTCGTAACTGTATCGCTATTCTCCACGGAGATAACCAAACGGAAGTTCTTGAAAAAGGTCCTGTAGTATTGGAACAGGAAGGTCAAGACTTTTTGGAACATTTTAAAAATCTTCTAGAGTCAGTTGAAGTAGTAGCTATCTCAGGTAGTCTGCCGGCTGGCCTTCCAGTTGATTACTATGCGAGCTTGGTAGAACTTGCTAATCAAGCTGGCAAGCCTGTAGTCTTGGACTGCTCTGGTGCGACTCTTCAGGCGGTTCTTGAATCACCACATAAACCAACAGTAATCAAACCAAATAATGAGGAATTGTCTCAGCTTCTTGGAAGAGAAGTTTCTGAGGATTTGGATGAATTAAAAGAAGTACTTCAAGAACCTTTGTTTGCAGGTATTGAATGGATTATCGTTTCACTTGGTGCCAACGGTGCCTTTGCCAAACATGGTGACACTTTCTACAAGGTAGATATTCCTAGAATTCAGGTGGTAAATCCTGTTGGATCTGGAGACTCTACTGTGGCAGGAATTTCTTCAGGACTTCTTCACAAAGAATCGGATTCAGAATTACTCATCAAGGCAAATGTCCTTGGTATGCTCAATGCTCAAGAAAAAATGACTGGTCATGTCAACATGGCCAACTATCAAGCTCTATATGATCAATTAATAGTAAAAGAGGTATAAAATGGCTTTAACAGAACAAAAACGTGCACGTTTAGAAAAACTTTCTGATGAAAATGGTATCATCTCAGCTCTTGCATTTGACCAACGTGGTGCTTTGAAACGCCTCATGGCTCAACACCAAACAGAAGAACCAACTGTAGCTCAAATGGAAGAACTTAAAGTCTTGGTAGCAGATGAATTGACTAAATATGCTTCATCTATGCTTCTTGATCCTGAGTATGGACTTCCAGCAACTAAAGCTCTTGATGAAAAAGCTGGTCTTCTCCTTGCTTATGAAAAAACAGGTTATGACACAACAAGCACAAAACGCTTGCCTGACTGCTTGGATGTTTGGTCTGCAAAACGTATTAAAGAAGAAGGTGCAGATGCAGTTAAATTCTTGCTTTACTATGATGTAGATAGCTCAGATGAACTCAACCAAGAAAAACAAGCTTACATTGAACGTATCGGTTCTGAGTGTGTGGCTGAAGACATCCCATTCTTCCTTGAAATCCTTGCTTACGATGAAAAAATTGCTGACGCAGGTTCTGTAGAATATGCGAAAGTAAAACCACACAAAGTTATCGGTGCTATGAAAGTCTTCTCAGACCCACGCTTTAACATTGATGTCTTGAAAGTAGAAGTTCCTGTTAACATTAAATATGTTGAAGGCTTCGCTGAAGGTGAAGTAGTTTATACACGTGAAGAAGCAGCAGCCTTCTTCAAAGCTCAAGATGAAGCAACAAACTTGCCATACATCTACTTGAGTGCTGGTGTATCAGCTAAACTTTTCCAAGATACTCTTGTATTTGCTCATGAATCAGGTGCAAACTTCAACGGAGTTCTTTGTGGCCGTGCTACATGGGCTGGTTCAGTTGAAGCTTACATCAAAGATGGTGAAGCAGCAGCTCGCGAATGGCTTCGCACAACTGGATTTGAAAACATTGATGAGCTTAACAAAGTTCTTCAAACAACAGCAACTTCATGGAAAGAACGCGTGTAGCACTCAAATTGTAAAAAATATTCAGTCTAGTGATAGTAATATCTCTAGACTTTTTTGATGACGTAAAAATAACCTTGAGTTAGTTATCCTCAAGGTTATATAATGGATTGAATCTAAAATAGTACATTATAGATTCTAAAACATTTCTAGAAATTAATTTGAATTTCCTAAGCTCTCTGTTCATATCTTATTTCAATCCGCTATACTCTTCGAAAATCTCTTCAAACCAAGTCAGCGTCGCCTTACCGTATATATGTGACTGACTTCGTTAGTTCTATCCATGACCTCAAAACAGTGTTTTGAGCTGACTTCGTCAGTTCTATCCACAACCTCAAAACAGTGTTTTGAGCTGACTTCGTCAGTTCTATCTACAACCTCAAAGCAGTGTTTTGAGCTGACTTCGTCAGTCTTATCTACAACCTCAAAGCAGTGCTTTGAGCAGCCTGTGGCTAGCTT
>NZ_VMMH01000010.1:176353-176882 GCF_013277115.1 Streptococcus sp. 714 | reverse complement strand
GAAAAAACAGAGTACACTCAACCAGTGGGTACAGTGCCTGACGAAGCGCCTAAGGCTGAGAAACCAGAGTACACTCAACCAGTGGGTACAGTGCCTGACGAAGCACCTAAAGCTGAGAAGTCAGAGTACACTGCTCCAGTAGGCACAGTCCCTGATGAAGCGCCTAAAGCTGAGAAACCAGAATACACTGAACCAGTGGGCACAGTGCCTGATGAAGCGCCTAAAGCTGAGAAACCAGAGTACACTCAACCTGTGGGTACAGTGCCTGACGAAGCGCCTAAAGCTGAGAAACCAGAATACACTCAACCAGTGGGTACAGTGCCTGACGAAGCGCCTAAGGCTGAGAAACCAGAGTACACTCAACCTGTGGGTACAGTGCCTGACGAAGCACCTAAAGCAGAGAAACCAGAATACACTAAACCAGTGGGCACAGTACCTGATGAAGCAGAGAAACCAGAATATACAGCACCAGTTGGTGGTAATCTGGTAGAACCTGAGGTTCAACCAGCCTTACCCGAAGCTGTTGTGA
>NZ_VMMH01000001.1:14059-15748 GCF_013277115.1 Streptococcus sp. 714 | reverse complement strand
TTATAGCGCTTTCATTTTAAAAATCAACATTTTATATAAAATAGTCAAAAACTTATTATTCAGCATTACGCAAACGTTTGCGTTAAGAGATAGTTTATGATAGAATAAAGAACAAGATTGACAAGTAAGAGGAAACATCATGCAAAATCAAACACTCATGCAATACTTTGAATGGTATCTGCCCCACGACGGCCAACACTGGACGCGTCTGGCTGAAGATGCTCCACACCTAGCTGATCTGGGGATTAGTCACGTCTGGATGCCACCAGCTTTCAAAGCTACCAATGAAAAAGATGTCGGCTATGGGGTCTATGACTTATTCGATCTTGGTGAGTTCAACCAAAAAGGGACTGTCCGCACCAAGTATGGTTTTAAAGAAGACTATCTTCAAGCCATTCAAGCCCTAAAAGCACAGGGAATTCAACCTATGGCCGATGTGGTGCTCAATCACAAAGCTGCTGCTGATCACATGGAAGCCTTTCAGGTTATTGAAGTGGATCCTGTAGACCGTACAGTGGAACTTGGAGAACCCTTCACCATCAATGGTTGGACTAGTTTTACCTTCGATGGTCGCCAAGATACCTACAATGACTTCCACTGGCACTGGTACCACTTCACAGGTACAGACTACGATGCAAAACGCCGTAAGTCTGGGATTTACCTGATTCAAGGAGACAACAAGGGCTGGGCCAACGAGGAATTGGTCGATAACGAAAACGGTAACTACGACTACCTCATGTATGCCGACCTAGACTTTAAGCATCCTGAAGTTATCAAAAACATCTATGACTGGGCTGACTGGTTCATGGAAACGACTGGTATTGCTGGTTTCCGCTTGGATGCCGTCAAACACATTGACTCTTTCTTTATGCGCAATTTTATCCGCGATATGAAGGAAAAATACGGTGACGATTTCTATGTTTTTGGTGAATTTTGGAATCCCGATAAGGAAGCCAATCTAGACTATCTTGAAAAAACGGAAGAACGCTTTGACCTTGTCGATGTTCGTCTCCACCAGAATCTCTTTGATGCTAGCCGAGCTGGTTCCAACTACGACCTTCGTGGCATTTTCACAGATAGCTTGGTTGAACTCAAGCCCGACAAGGCTGTAACCTTTGTCGACAACCATGATACCCAACGAGGACAAGCCCTTGAGTCGACTGTTGAAGAATGGTTCAAACCAGCAGCCTATGCCCTTATTCTATTACGCCAAAATGGACTGCCATGTGTCTTTTACGGAGACTACTATGGGATTTCAGGGCAGTATGCTCAACAAGATTTCAAAGAAGTCCTTGACCGCCTCCTAGCCATCCGAAAAGATTTGGCCTATGGAGAACAAACAGACTACTTTGATGATGCTAACTGTATCGGTTGGGTACGTTCAGGTGCTGAAAATCAAGCCCCAATCGCAGTCTTGATTTCAAATGACCAAGAAAACAGCAAGTCAATGTTTATAGGCCAAGAATGGACTAACCAAACTTTCGTAGATTTACTTGGAAACCACCACGGTCAAGTCACAATTGATGAAGAAGGTTATGGAAAATTCCCGGTCTCAGAAAGATCTGTAAGTGTCTGGGCAGCCAATACAATCTAATACTCAATGATTATCAAGCCAGATCCCATCGGATTTGGCTTTTTAAGTATGAAAAAGACCTACCCAAATGGATAGATCTTTATACTCAATGAAAA
>NZ_VMMH01000001.1:0-14015 GCF_013277115.1 Streptococcus sp. 714 | reverse complement strand
ACGAAGTCAGTCACATATAAAATCCAAGGTGAAGCTGACGAGGTTTGAATTTGATTTTCGAAGAGTATTGCTTGATTACAATTTACCTGCTACCGCATCCAACAATTCTTGGATTTTAGCTTGGTTGCTTCCTCCTGCCATGGCCATGTCTGGTTTACCACCACCACGTCCATCGACGATTGGTGCCAATTCTTTGACAAGGTTCCCTGCATGAAGGTCTTTTGTCTTGCTTGCTACAAGGACATTGACCTTATCACCGATAGCAGCAACTAGGACAAGCAAGTCAGAGTAGTCTTTTTGTTTCCAGTTATCTGCAAAGGTACGAAGGGCACCGGCATCTGATACAGACACTTGGCTAGCAATGTAACGGTGACCGTTGACTTCCTTAACATCCTTGAAGATGTCGCCTGCGGCTGCAGCTGTGGCTTTTTCTTTCAACTCAGCATTTTCTTTTTGCAATTGACGAAGTTGTTCTTGAAGTCCTTCTACCTTGTGAGGAACTTCTTTAAGTTGAGGTGCTTTAAGAGTTGCTGCAACAGCTTTAAGAGCGTCTTCTTGTTCACGGTAGGCTTCAAAGGCTTCCTTACCAGTTACTGCCAAGATACGGCGAGTTCCTGATCCAATCCCTTCTTCTTTGACAATCTTGAAGAGTCCAATCTCAGAAGTGTTGCCAACGTGGGTACCACCACAAAGCTCGATAGAGTAGTCACCGATAGTAACAACACGAACTTCTTTACCGTATTTCTCACCAAAGAGGGCCATAGCTCCCATTTCCTTGGCAGTGTCAATATCCGTTTCAACTGTCTTAACTTCAAGAGCTTCCCAAATTTTCTCGTTGACTTGCTGTTCAATCGCACGCAATTCTTCAGCAGTTACTGCTTGGAAATGCGTAAAGTCAAAGCGAAGGAATTCAACTTCGTTAAGAGATCCTGCTTGTGTTGCGTGGTTTCCAAGGATATTGTGAAGGGCAGCGTGAAGCAAGTGAGTCGCAGTGTGGTTTTTCATGACACGGTGACGACGATTTGTATCGATTGCCAAGGTATATTCTTGGTTCAAGGCAAGCGGTGCAAGGACGTCAACAGTGTGAAGAGCTTGTCCGTTTGGTGCTTTTTGAACATTTGTCACAGTAGCCACGACCTTACCTGACTCATCCAAGATTTGTCCGTGGTCAGCTACCTGTCCACCCATTTCAGCGTAGAATGGAGTTTCCGCAAAGATAAGTGAGGCAGTTCCTTCAGATACAGCTTCTACTTCTGCATTGTCAGCTACAATAGCTACCAATTTAGAAGACAATTGTGATGCTTCATAGTTAAAGCGGCTTTCCACTGTGATGTTTTGAAGGGTTTCATTTTGCATACCCATTGAGCCACCCTTGACAGCTGAGGCACGCGCGCGCTCTTGCTGTTCTTTCATGGCTGCTTCAAAACCTTCACGATCTACAGTCATACCAGCTTCTTCAGCGATTTCTTCAGTCAATTCAACTGGGAATCCA
This sequence comes from Streptococcus sp. 714, assembly GCF_013277115.1. GTDB lineage: Bacteria > Bacillota > Bacilli > Lactobacillales > Streptococcaceae > Streptococcus. The sequence goes on along the minus strand of NZ_VMMH01000001.1, from coordinate 12,523 downwards.
TAAGTGTCATAAAGTTTGAAGACATCTGAACCAGCGATAACAGATTGACCTTTTTCTTTCAAATCTGCTACGATGCCTTGGGCAAAGTGTTGACCTGAGTGAAGGGTACGAGCAAATGACTCTTCTTCGCTCTTAACGATTTTTTCGATAAAGTCACGTTTTTCAAGCACTTCTGGGTAGTAGCTTTCCATGATTTTTCCAACAGTTGGAACCAGTTTGTAAAGGAAAGGCTCATTGATACCCAATTTTTGACCGTGCATAGAGGCACGACGGAGAAGACGACGAAGGACATAACCACGGCCTTCATTTCCTGGAAGGGCACCATCACCGATGGCAAATGAAAGAGAACGGATGTGGTCTGCAATAACTTTAAAGCTCATGTTGTCGCCATCTTGGTCATAAACCTTACCAGATAATCTCTCAACTTCACGGATAATCGGCATGAAGAGGTCCGTTTCAAAGTTTGTCTTAGCCCCTTGGATAACCGCCACCAAACGCTCCAAACCAGCGCCCGTATCAATGTTCTTGTGTGGCAATTCCTTGTATTCGCTACGAGGAACAGCAGGGTCTGCATTAAATTGTGACAAAACGATGTTCCAGATTTCGATATAACGGTCGTTTTCAATATCTTCTGCAAGAAGGCGAAGACCGATATTTTCTGGGTCAAAAGCTTCTCCACGGTCAAAGAAAATCTCTGTATCAGGTCCAGAAGGTCCCGCACCGATTTCCCAGAAGTTGTCCTCAATTGGAATCAAGTGGCTTGGATCCACTCCCACTTCAATCCAGCGGTTGTAAGAATCTTTATCGTCTGGATAGTAGGTCATGTACAGTTTTTCAGCTGGGAAGTCAAACCACTCAGGGCTTGTCAAAAGCTCATAAGCCCAAGTGATGGCTTCGTCACGGAAGTAATCCCCGATAGAGAAGTTCCCCAACATTTCAAACATGGTGTGGTGACGCGCAGTCTTCCCTACGTTTTCAATGTCGTTGGTACGAATCGCTTTTTGAGCATTGGTAATACGTGGATTTTCAGGGATGATAGTCCCGTCAAAGTATTTCTTAAGAGTTGCTACCCCAGAGTTGATCCACAAAAGAGTTGGATCATTTACAGGAACCAAACTCACTGATGGTTCTACTGAGTGACCTTTAGTCGCCCAGAAATCAAGCCACATTTGGCGTACTTGTGCACTAGATAGTTGTTTCATATTGTCTCCTTATTACTTATTTAATGTGATTGGCTTTCCAGCATTTCCACATAGTCAATCGCGACACAGAGGGAAATGACTAGGTCTGCATAAGCATCCTCAAGAACCGTTACGGTATAGGTAGAGGTCAGATGGAAGAGTTCTTTCCTGATTTCCGCAATCAGCTGATCGCGTTCATCCAGCAATTTGAAATCCAAATCCCAGATATTGCCCTCGATACGAAGACCCAGATTATCAAACTCATACTTATCTCGCCAGAAGGTCAACTTCTTACGAATGACAAAATTCGACCCATCCCTAAGCTGAATCTCAAAACGAGGCAACAAGGTCAAGATTTCTTTACTGATCTGACTGACCTGTTCACCATTAGCATCATATATGGTAAAGGTTTTGGGAATCTTAAAAAATGATCCCTCCACCTGATAGGCGATTTCCCCCCTGTCATCCTTGATAGCGAAGCGTTCGCCTCCAAGACGAAACTTTTGTTTGACAAGAAATGTTTTCATCAACACCTCCAAAAAACCAAAAGACAAGCTCACATCACGAAGGGCGAAAAACCGCGGTACCACCTTCATTCAATGAACTTGTCATTCTCTTATTCTTATGCAATTGTATGATTGAGTAGCATGATTTCCTAGCTTAGATGGCTCGCAGCACCGCCATTTCTCTGGACTAAGGCAACTGAAAATCAATTCTCAACTTTCCTTATTATAACGTTTTTTTAAGTCTGCGTCAACTGGAAATGATCCTTAACTAATAGTAGTGAGTTAGCTTTCTAAATTAACGTTTTAATTTATCTAGATCTACTTTGTGATGTTTGATGAGCTTTAGGCTTATAAATTGAAATTTTAACTCGTGTACGTTTCAAATCAACTTCCTCTCCTACTTTCGGACTTTGATCTACTACAGTCCCCTCCGATGTACCTTCAGGAGCAGTTGAAACTTCTACTCTTTCAATATGGGCTTCTTTAATACCAACAATGTTGATTAAATTATTTTTGGTAAACTCAAAACTTGAACCAATATAACTTGGCATTGTAGCGCTAGTTCGTTCTTTTGCAACAGTCAAAATAATATCGGATGAATCATTCAAATCATATAAAGTTCCCTCCGATAAACTCTGACGTAAAATTGTACCGGGAGAATATTCATCACTTTCTTCTTCCTCAACTTTTATATGATTCTCAGTAATTTTTCTACTCTTCAATTCTGATATAGCGTCAGATTTACTTAAACCAATAAGGTTTCCAATATATACTTTTGTAGCCTGTGGTCTAGAAGAGGCAGAACTTGTTGATGAAGTTTGTTTATCTTTAGATTTATTTCCACCAAGAGAAGCTTGCTTTGTAGAACTTGTGGAGGTTTCTGAATTAGATGATTGAGTTGATTGCTTAGTACTGTTATGAAATGATTTAGATTTGCTCATAGCTATAAAGAAAGTTCCAATTATCACTAATAAAAATAAGCTTATAACTATACCTAGAAACCACTTTATTCTATTGATTTTTTCTCGATGACGCTTTGCTAATTCTTCCTGTTCTTTTTGTCTTTCTTTTTCAAGAAGATACTGATTATACTCAGTTTCTGCTTCTGCTAAGAGTATCTGAATTCTCCCTCTCTCATCTTCAGTTTCAGCTTGGGCCCACAGTTTTTTTAAATCAAATATATTATCTTTAAATTGTTGCTCCTTACGTAATTCTAACTCTCTTTGATGTCGAGATTCCTCATTCCATTGCCTCTGACGTTCTAACTCATTTCTCTCTTGTAATGTCTTATTCTGCTTCCAAACAAGACGATTTTGTTCTTGCAATGCGGCGTGTTGTTTTTGATTAGATTCTTGTTGCTCCCATCTTTGTTGTTCTAGCAAATTATTTTGTCTTCTTAATTCTTGATTTCGTTCTGCATCTCGAAAATCTCTTTCCCAATTATTCAAACTATTTATACCTCCTCCTAATTGGCATTATAACCATGTTCTTTAGATTTTAATACTTTCTTCCAATATCGTTCACGTTGAAGTGCCTTTTGTTTTCCAACTTCATTCTTTGGAAAAATCTCTAATAAACTATATTGAAAAAACTTTTTAATATAACTTATTCCGTATTTTTCGACTATTTCACATAATCTTTTATTCGGATAACGATTTTCTTCCATTTCGGATTTATCATAGCCTTCACTTAAGTATGTAGACCATCTTCCGTAAACTCCATTATCTCCATAAGCAGAACCTACATAGAGTTTTCCTGTCTTAGCATCAGTAATAACATAAACACCATAAACAGCTGATAGATATTGTCTCCAAGAACTATTTGACCAATTTTTCTTTAATTCTTGATAAGAAAATGAGATATTTTCATAATCTGGAAAATGAGACGTTTGATTAAAATAGGAAATACTGCTTACAGATTCTACTACAACTGATTCAATTATTTTAGGATTAACATAAAACCATGATTGACCTGTATTAGTATGATTAACCAAAACCTTTTCTATAAACTTATCATACTCTTTTAATCGTTCAGCTAAAGCGAACTTAACATGATGGTTCCCATAGGTCACTTGCTTTATCTGACTATTCGTTTCTTTTATAAGATAGGCACCAACAAAAAGCCATTTATGATACTCTACCTCTATAAATTGAAACTGAATTTCATTTCTACGATTTCGACTTTTTTTATCTGAACCATTACTTAAAATCCATGGCAAAAAATCTTCAGATCCACTGATATAATCATCAACAAAACTATAATCATCCCAATTCTTGTTAAATCGTAACTTTATTCGATATCCTTTGTACTCCGATTGTGACAATAACTCATTGAATCTGAAAATATCCTTCAAATATATCTTTTCATTCATATTGTATTTCTCTTTTATTTATATTGAGAACTTTGCATAATCTCTCCTATATCATTATACAGAAGGTCTTAATAACGGTCAAGAGCTTAAATATTTTTGAAAAAGTTTATTAAGAATTGAATTTTTCAATTTCATACTGATACTTCCATCTGATTCAAAAAAAACGAACCAGCTTAACTGATTCGTTTTCATCCGTTTATCTCCTACTTCCTATACATTTTAAACTGTAGGAAGAGGTCGCTATATTTGCCTGTCCATTTATGGTCAAATTTTTCATAAACTTCTAGGTGTTTCATGGTTTCAGCATCTGGATAGAAGGATTTATCTTCTTTTTTCTCCTCTGGGAGCAATTCCTTAGCTGGTAGGTTTGGTGTTGAATAGCCGACATACTCCGCATTTTTGAGAGCATTTTCGGGTTTCAACATAAAGTTGATAAAGGCATAGGCAGCATCTTGGTTTTTGACTGTTTTGGGAATAACCATATTGTCAAACCAAAGGTTGCTGGCCTCAGTCGGAACCACATAGCGTAGATTTTCATTTTTTTCTAGCATTTGGCTGGCTTCACCAGAGAAGGTCACGCCGATAGCAGCATTGTTCTGAATCATGTAACCCTTCATCTCGTCCGCCACAATAGCCTTGATATTTGGAGTCAATTTATAGAGCTTGTCTACTGTCTCTTCTAACTGCTGGGGATCCTTGGAGTTGAGGCTGTAGCCTAGCGAATTGAGTCCTAGTCCCAGCACCTCACGCGCCCCATCAAAGAGCATGATAGAGTTCTTATACTCTGGCTTCCAGAGGTCGTCCCAATGCTCAGGCGCTTCATCGACCATGGTTTCATTATAGACAATTCCCAAGGTTCCCCAGAAGTAAGGGATGGAGAATTTATTGCCTGGGTCAAAGGACTGGTTGAGGAACTCTGGTCCGATATTTTCAAGACCTTCAAGTTTTGAATAATCCAGAGGTACCAAGAGGTCTTCGTCCTTCATCTTGTTAATCATGTATTCACTAGGAATGGCAATATCGTAGGTCGTTCCACCCTGCTTGATCTTTGTATACATGGCTTCGTTGGAATCAAAGGTCTCGTACTGGACTTGGATGCCTGTCTCTTCTGTGAATTGCTCCAAGAGTTCTGGATCGATATAGTCACCCCAGTTGTAGATAACCAGTTTTTGACTATCTCGGCTATTGATTTTACTGTCTAGATGAGTCGCAATTCCCCACAAGATTAGGATGATGGCTGCAATTCCTGCTAAAAATGAATAGAGTTTTTTCATGCTTGCTCCTCCTTCTCACGTGAGATAAAGTAATAACCAACAACTAGGATAATACTAAAGAGAAAGACGAGGGCAGACAGGGCATTGATTTCAAGCGAAATCCCTTTACGAGCACGAGAGTATATTTCGACTGACAGGGTTGAAAAACCATTTCCCGTTACGAAGAAGGTCACAGCAAAGTCATCTAGCGAATAGGTGAAGGCCATGAAATAACCTGCAATGATAGACGGAGTCAGGTAAGGAAGCATGATTTCCTTGAACATCTGAAATTGACTGGCACCAAGGTCATAGGCCGCATGAATCATGTCACCGTTCATTTCCTTGAGACGAGGCAAGACCATCAAGACCACGATAGGAATGGAGAAGGCTACGTGACTAGAAAGAACGGTCAAAAAGCCAAGTGAAAACTTGAGTTGGGTAAAGAGAATCAAGAAGCTGGCACCAATCATAACATCAGGCGCAACCATGAGGATATTATTGAGTGATAGAAAGGCTTCTTGGTATTTCTTACGAGACTGGTAGATGTAAATGGCACCAAAAGTCCCGATAATGGTCGCTATCAAGGCTGATAAAAATGCTAAGAAAAATGTCTGAGTCACAATCAACATAAGGCGACCATCGCCAAACATGGTTTTAAAATGGCTCAAGCTAAAGCCTGTAAAGCTATTCATGTCGTTGCCTGCGTTAAAGGCATAACCAATCAGGTAAAAAATCGGCAGGTAGAGGACAAGAAAGACCAGTCCCAGATAAAGGTTGGCAAATTTTTTCATCGTTCTCTCCTTTCCTTAGTCACCCACATGGTAATGAACATGGTCAGGATGAGAATCACACCGATGGTTGAACCCATACCGTAGTTGTCATTGGTCAGGAAGTTTTGCTCAATGGCTGTCCCCAAGGTGATAACGCGGTTCCCACCAATCAAACGTGTCAGCATGAAGAGACTCAAGCTGGGGATAAAGACCGATTGGACCCCACTTCTCACACCATTCATCGACAGAGGGAAGATGACATGTCGGAAGGTCTCCCACTTGGTCGCACCGAGGTCGTAGCTGGCATTGATGAGATTGTTGTCCATATCATCCAAGACATTAAAGATTGGCAATATCATAAAGGGAAGCTCGATGTAGCTTGCGACAAAGATAAAGGAGAAATCGGTAAAAAGCAACTGCTGTGAACCGATTCCGATAAATTCCAAAAATTGGTTAATAGAGCCATTCTGACCAAAAATCCCAATAAAGGCATAGGCCTTAAGAAGAAGGTTGATCCAGGTAGGCAGAATAATCAGCATAAGCCAGAGTTGACGGTGCTTGAGACGGGTCAAAAAGAGGGCTGTCGGATAACTGATAAGCAGGGTCACAAAGGTCACAATCCCTGCATAAAGCACAGAGTTAAAACTCATTTTTAGGTAGGTCAAGTTTTGTGACGCAAAGTAAGATTTATAGTTTTCTAAACTGAATTGTCCTTCAATATTGAAAAAGGATTGACCGAAAATCAAGACCAAGGGTGCCAACACAAAGAGTACAATCCAAAGCATGTAGGGCACTACAAAGAGTTTAGAGCTTGTTTTCTTCATCTCTTTCCTCCTCGATTGCATTGATCAGACCTGCTTCTTGCTCTTCGATTTCCACGTATTCTTCGATACGGGCATCAAACTCTTCTTCAGTTTCGTTGAGACGCATGATGTGGATGTCTTCTGGTTCAAAGTCCAGACCGATTTCCTCACCCACGATGGCCTTACGAGTCGAGTGGATCATCCATTCATTTCCAAGTTCGTCATAAGCGATAATTTCATAGTGCACCCCACGGAAGAGCTGAGTATCAACCTTAACTTGTAGCTTGCCTTCTTCAGGAAGGGTAATACGCAAGTCCTCTGGACGAATCACGACTTCGACTGGTTCATTTGGCTTCATCCCACCATCGACCGCTTCAAATCGCTTGCCGTTAAACTCAACCAAGTAGTCCTCAATCATGGTACCTGGCAAGATATTTGACTCACCGATAAAAGTGGCAACAAAGTGGTTGATTGGCTCGTCGTAGATGTCCACAGGAGTTCCAGACTGAACAATCTCACCATCATTCATAACGAAAATCCAGTCACTCATGGCAAGGGCTTCTTCCTGATCGTGAGTGACAAAGACAAAGGTAATGCCCAATCGTTGTTGCAGTTCACGCAGTTCGTACTGCATATCTGTTCTTAATTTCAAGTCCAGCGCTGACAGAGGCTCGTCCAACAAAACCACACGGGGTTGGTTGATGATGGCACGGGCAATTGCCACACGCTGACGTTGTCCTCCAGAAAGTTTACGGATGGAACGCTTTTCATAACCTTCCAACTGAACCATCTTGAGAACTTCCGCTACGCGTTTCTCGATTTCTTTCTTGTCAATCTTACGCAAGCGAAGTGGAAAGGCAACATTTTCAAACACATTCATATGTGGGAACAAGGCATAAGATTGGAAGACCGTATGGATGTCTCGCTTGTTGGTTGGGATGTCATTGATACGGACACCGTCTAGCATGATATCTCCTGTCGTCGCATCCAGTAAACCTGCAATAATGTTTAGGATGGTTGATTTCCCTGACCCAGATGCGCCTAAAAGGGTATAGAATTTCCCTTCTTCCAACTCAAAGTTGATATCTTTGAGAACCTTGGTGTTGCTGTCTTCAAAAACTTTAGAGACGTTTTTGAATTCGATAATTGGTTTTTTCAATTGGCATAAATTCCTTCTTTTTCATAGATTAACAGATCAGGGCTCTGTCAGGCCGCCACTACCTCTTGCAGGGAGTAAAACCACCTGCATATATCTTCGCTACCGATAGGCTTTCACCCCCTTTCCATGACATAGCAGCAGCTTTTCAACTACAGCATCCTACTTGCTTTCACCTAAAATACGAACCTCTCTCTCAAGAGTAACGCCAGAGTGTTCCTTGACTTTTTCGATCACAGACTCAATCAAGCCCTCGTAGTCTTTGGCCGTTCCGTCTGCTACATTGATCATAAATCCTGCATGCTTTTCTGACACTTCTACGCCACCGATACGGTAGCCTTTCAGGCCAGCTTCTGAAATTAACTGACCTGCAAAATGCCCTACTGGACGCTTAAAGACCGAACCACAAGATGGGTATTCCAAAGGTTGCTTGAGTTCACGTAGGTGCGTCAAGCGGTCCATTTCTTGCTTGATAACCTGATGGCTTCCTGGAGCTAGGGCAAATTTAGCTGACAAGACAACTGCACCAGACTCTTGAATGGCTGAATGACGGTAACCAAAAGCCAAGTCCTTGGCAGAAAGAGTTTCGATTTCTCCATCCTTGGTCAAGACCTTACAAGACTGTAAGATGTGGGCAATCTCACCACCATAGGCACCTGCATTCATGAAAACAGCTCCACCGACGCTCCCTGGAATGCCACAAGCAAACTCAAAGCCAGTCAAACTATGACGGAGGGCAATGCGAGTTGTTTCAATCAAGTTAGCACCAGCTTCAGCTTCGATAGTATAGCCATCAACGGAAACGTTATTGAGCTTGTCACACAAGATGACAAATCCACGAATCCCACCGTCACGAACAATGATGTTGCTGGCATTCCCAAGAACCATCCAAGGGATATTTTCTTGATTGGCAAATTTAACAACGCGCGCCAACTCAAAACGATTTCGTGGAAAGACCAAATAATCAGCCTCTCCACCTACTTTTGTATAACTATAGCTATGCAAGGGTTCTTTAAAACGGATATCAATTCCTTCTAAGATTTCAAGCATTTTTTCTCTTACAGACATGTCACTCTTCCTTTTACAAAATTCATTCCATTATACCATTTTTAAGACCATTTGACGACCCTAAAAAAATCTTGGGCTTATTTTAAACAAAAAAGAGGTTTCCCCTCTTTTTATGATTTTTTGCAAAAGATAGCCTTGGTTCCATAGGCAACCAGAACGAGCTCTAATGCTAAGACAACTTCCACCAAGACTGGATTGGTCAACCAGCCAACTTGGACTAGAGATGGTGCTAAGTCAAAGAAGGCATGTAGGCCATAGGCTGCTAGGAGATAAATCCATTTTTTCTGGCGAACAGCTTGGTAAACCCAAACTGTCAAAAGTAATTGGAAGCCCAGCGCCAAAATTCGTTCAAAACCAAGCAAATAAATTTGCCAGACAGATAGCGACTGGATGGTTTTCAACATATTGTCAGACAGCAATTTCATAACCTGTGGATTCTGAGTTTGAACTGCCGAAAGAACGATGTAGAGATTAAGCAAACTAGCAAGACCTAGGAAAATCAACTCCAAGCCACCATGTCCCAATCCATAGGCCAAGGCATCTGCTTTTTCCAAACTTCTCTTTTTCTCCAACCATTTGAAGAAAACAAGGCGAGCTGTTTCCTCAAAAAAGGCTGCCATAGCTAATCCATAGAGGATATAGACAAGCGGATGATCCTGCAAGAGGGCAATACTACCGTCTTTTTGAGGATGCAAAACCAAGATATGTACCAGTTTTTCCAAAAGCTGTGAAGAGACAAAGAAGGCGACAGCCCCCAAGCCCAAGACAGCTAGATTAATCTGGTATTTCTTTTTGGCATACCAAATGCTCCCTATCAAGAAAGCCAGCAACAGCACCATGGTAATAATAATATGAATGGTCATTTTCTTCTCCTATTCTGCCTTTTCAATATCTTTTCTCATCTCTTCAACATTGAACTTAGCAAACAAGTATTGACGGTCTTGTACTGGGAAACGTTGGTCCAATTGGTCAACAGCTCCCACCTCGATAATGCCTTCCTTGATGACAAAGTCCATGACATGTCCACCGAAAGTCAAATCATCTGAGATAAAGTGCAGATGGTAGCCTGCCACACTGACTCCATGGAAAATCTCTGGCGTCCAGAAACCAACGATGGTTCCCAACACATTATCACGACTATATTCAGGTTGGTGGGTTGCGACATCAGCAAACTTGGTATCTGGTGTCGACTTGGGAATCATGCGCACATGCATATGTGAAAATTCCCCCCGAATTTTGATAGAGCGGAAAAGATTTTCCCCATCATAATAAGACTCAATCCGTTCTTCCAATTCCTTGTCTGTCATCTCAAAGCGCTGGCGGAAAATGACCTCTGCCTGGTGCGGTACTACTGCAGCGTAAGGAATAAGGGCATCTGGCGACACTTCAACAATTTCTGGTTGCTCTCCTGATCCTTTGGCCTGATAAGCCTTGCCATCCAAGACAATCAATTCCCCATCAATAGAATCCAAGGTTCCCAAACCAAGGTCACCATGCTCTAGCAATTCTCCTACTGTCATGGTACCACCATAAAGGCCGGCCATCAAGGCTCCAAGGGTATTGTATTGAAATAATTTCACTGGTTCCTGCACGTTCTTATCCATTCACTTTCTTGTCTGTTATTCTATAAATGTTACTCCTAAGTATACCACATTTGCCTCTAGATGTGAACGAGAGAAACACTCTAAACATTGCCAAGAAGGAAAAAAAAAGGTACAATGTAACAAAATCAAGGGAGGTCTGGAATGAAGAAACAAAGCAAGTACCAAGAGGTCGTTTCCTATCTAAAAAATGGTATCGAGTCTGGACGCTTTCCGACGGGAAGTCGCCTGCCTTCTATCCGTCAACTGAGCCTTGACTTTCACTGTAGCAAGGATACCATTCAACGAGCCCTGCTTGAATTACGGCACGAACAATACCTCTATGCCAAGCCCCAGAGTGGCTACTATGTCCTAGAACAAGGGCAACATCAGGATCTAGAAATCGAGGTTACGGACGAACATGCCAGTGCCTATGACGATTTCCGACTCTGTGTCAATGAAACCTTGATTGGCCGGGAAAACTACCTCTTCAACTACTATGACAACCAAGAAGGTTTAGAAGACTTAAGACAATCCATTCATAAACTGCTCTTTGACCAAGCCCTTTACTGCAAGGCTGACCAACTGGTACTGACTTCTGGAACCCAACAAGCCCTTTTTATCCTCTCTCAAATTTCCTTCCCTAGCCAAGCAAAGGAAATCTTGGTGGAACAACCGACCTATCATCGGATGAATCGCCTCTTGATTGCTCAAGGTCTGGACTATCAAACCATTGAACGAGGCATTGATGGGATTGACTTGGAGGAGCTGGAAAGTCACTTCAAAACAGGAAAAATTAAGTTTTTCTATACCATCCCTCGTTTTCACTATCCTCTGGGGCATTCCTATTCTGAGCAGGACAAACGAGCTATCCTTGACTTAGCTACCAAGTACGGTGTCTATATCGTAGAGGACGACTATCTGGGGGATTTGGACTCCAAGAAGGGCCAAACCTTCCACTATCTGGATACAGAAGAGCGCGTTATTTATATCAAGTCCTTCTCAACCAGCCTCTTTCCAGCTCTGCGGATTACAGCACTCATTCTGCCAAATACTATCAAAGAAGCCTTTGTAACCTACAAAAATATCCTAGACTACGACAGCAACCTCATCATGCAAAAAGCCCTGTCACTCTATATTGACAGTCAATTGTTTGAGAAAAATCGTCTGGCTCGCTTGAACAATCAAGAAACTTACCAAAAACAAATCGAGGAAAGCTTAACTAAAACACCTTGTCCCCTTCCTCATTTTCCTCTTCACGATGGTGTATTGCTAGACCTGAGACAGTATCCTAAAATCGCCAGTCTCAAGCACAGTCAACTGGGCTTGGACTTCTTTGAAAAGGCATACTTGGATGTCTGCCCTTATCAATTTGCCAAGGTGCCCTTAGAGAACCTGGAAAATGTTTTAAACTATTTAAAAGAGTCTGGGATAAAATAGTTCTCAGCCACAAAAAAGCTAGAGATTTCCAATTGCGGAACTCTAGCTTTTTAATTTATGTGACTTTCAGTCCCAAACTCTTTGCTAGCAAACCCATAGAATCAAGATTCTCAAGTTTGCTTTATCAGAGTAATGTTTTACTCTTCTTCCTTGCGTTTTTTAGCGAAGAGAAGTCCACCTGTAACTGCTGCAAGTAATACAAGACCAAGGGAAGCGTTAGATTTCTCTGTCCCAGTATTTGGCAATTCTTTTGCTCCTGCTTTCTTAGTTGATGGGTTCACTACTGGAGTAATTGCTGGATCTTTAGTTGCTACTTTTGGTTCGTTCTTATCCGCATCACTACGTGGATCTTTTACAGTTACTTTAACTGGAACTTCATCCTTAGAGCCATCTGG